>JAQBYC010000074.1 GCA_027623205.1 Pseudomonadota bacterium
GGAACGCTTCCAAAGACCGGACATATCGTCTGCTACAAAATCCGGACATATCATTCGCTACTGACACTTTTCGTTAAGGTGTATTGACGGCTCGGCGCCCAGCGGCCACAATTGGCAATTCGAAATGGGCGGCAGCCGGGCTTCCGCCAGCAAAAATGGGTCAAATGTTGTTCTCAAGCGGCCCTGCCGCTTGGGGCATCGCGCTGGCCAAAGGACAATACCCTTGGGAGATAGATAGTATGAATAGCAAGTTATTCCGTACCGTGACGGCTGTCGCGGTTGCTGCCGGGCTCGGCATGGCCGGCAGCGCCATGGCGGGCGACGTCAAGTTGCCGAAGAAAATTTCCTGGACCGCCTATGGCACGACGGCGTCCGGTTATGCCCAGTCCGTGGCCATTGGCAATGCCATCCAAAAAGCCTATGGCACGACGTTGCGAATTATTCCCGGTAAAAACGACGTTTCACGCATGGCGCCGTTGCGCGACAACAATGCCGATTTTTGCGCCTGCGGTATTGCCGTCTATTTCGGCCAGGAAGGCGTTCTGTTGTTCGCCTCGAAAGAATGGGGCCCGCAGCCTCTGCGCGTCCTCATGACGGCCATCGGCACCAACAATCTGGCGCTGTCCACGGCCAAGGACGCCAATATCAGGACCATGGCGGACCTGAAGGGCAAGCGGATTTCCTGGGTGCGGGCGGGTGATGCCTTGAACTGGAATGTCGCGGCCAATCTGGCCTTTGCCGGTTTGACCTGGGATGATGTGATCAAGGTGGAAGTTTCGGGCTTCAAGGCGTCCGTCGATGCATTGATTAATGGCCAGTCCGATGCCGCCTTCATGAGCACCATTACGCCCCATGCCAAACGCCTGGCGGCCTCGCCCCGCGGCATCTTTTGGCCGCCGTTGCCCCATGGCGATAAAGCGGGCTGGGATCGCGTCGCCATGGCGCAGCCGGTTTTTCAGAAGCATATTGGCACCTCCGGTGCCGAAATTTCCAAGGATGAACCTCACGAAGGCGCCACCTATGCCTATCCGGCACTGGTCACCAATGCCTCCAAGGACTCGGCGGTCGTCTATTCCATGCTCAAGGGCGTGGTCTCCCAGTTCGACAAATACAAGGATGCCGCACCCGGTGGCGCGGGCTGGTCGATCAAGAACCAGAACATGACCTGGGCCCTGCCGTACCACAGGGGCGCGATTGAATATTGGAAAGAAGTCGGCATCTGGTCGGACGAGGCGCAAAAGCATAACGACGGGCTGATCAAACGCCAGAATCTTTTGATTGCCACCTGGAAAGCGCTGCCCGGTAAAGACAGCATGTCGAAAGAGGACCTGCAGTCGAAATGGATGGCGGCGCGGGCCGCGGCCTTGAAAAAGGCCGGCCTGCCCCTGGTCTTCAATTGATGGCATAGGAAAATATGTCTCAAGCGTCCGTTCAGGATCAACCGGCGACAGCGGAACACCGCTATCGCCGGTTGACTCCGTTTTGGAAGTGGGTCCTCGTATCGGGGACGGTGCTCTCCCTCGTCATTTCAGTTTATCAACTCTTTAATCTGGGCCGTTTCGGCGGTTTTGTCGCCATCGACACCCAGTATTTTTATGCCTTGTTGGCGGTTTTGCTGCCCTTGGTTTTTCTTATTTTTCCATCCCATGCCAAGTCCGTGGAAAAGGTGCCGATTTATGATCTGGTATTGGCCGCGACGGCGATTGGCATAAATTTGTATTTCCTGAGCTATGCCCGCGACATTGTCGATCTGGGCTGGGAATATGCCGCGCCCGATCACATCAAGTACGCCGCCGTCATTTTGTGGCTGCTGGCCCTGGAAGCGGTGCGCCGGGCCGGCGGGATGCCGGTGTTCCTGGTGGTTTTTATTGTCTCCCTGTATCCCGTCTATGCGGATTTTTTGCCGGTACCCTTTGATGCCTCGAACGAGGATTTCACCGTTGCGCTGGCCTATCACGCGGTTTCCTCGGAAGGCATTTTCGGCATTCCGTTCCGCGCTTTCGCCAACCTGGTGATCGGTTTCCTGATGTTTGGCGTCGCGCTGCAATATACCGGCGGCGGAACCTTTTTCCTTAATCTGGCCTTCGCCTTGTTGGGACACGTGCGCGGTGGTCCGGCCAAAGTGGCGATTTTTGCCTCCGGTCTGATGGGTTCCATGAGCGGCAGCGTCATCACCAACGTTTTGACCACCGGCGCGCTATCGATCCCGGCCATGAAACGCACCGGGTTTTCTCCCCATTGCGCGGCCGGGGTCGAGGCCTGCGCCTCGACCGGTGGCGTGTTGATGCCCCCGATCATGGGTGCCACGGCCTTTGTCATGGCGACCTATCTGGAGGTGCCCTATTCCGATATCGTCATCGCGGCGATCATTCCCTCGGTGCTGTATTTCTTTGGCCTGTTCATTCAGATCGATTCCTATGCCGCGCGCATGGGGCTGGAAGGACTGCCGAGAGAGGAACTGCCCTCGGTGCGTAAGACCCTGCTGGAGGGCTGGCACTATGTGACCGTGTTCGCCCTGCTGATCTGGATGCTGATGTATCTGCAGCGCGAGGCCCTGGCGCCTTATTACGCCACCGTGCTTTTGATCGTCATCAACCAGTTGATCAAGTCCAGCCGCTGGAGCTTTAACGAATTCATCGACTTCCTTGTCGGCGTGGGCCGGTTGTTTGTTGAATTGTCGGCCATTCTGGCCGGCATTGGCATGATCGTGGGCGCCCTGTCCCTGACCGGCAAGATCTCCACCCTGGCCAACGAACTGCTGTCCATGGCCGGTGATTCCGTCATCGTGTTGCTGATGATGGGGGCCTTGGCCTCGTTCATCATGGGGATTGGCGTCACGGTGACCGTGGCCTATATCATCCTGGCCATTACCCTGGCGCCGGCATTGACCGAATCCGGCCTCAATCCCATGGCCGTGCATTTGTTCATGCTGTACTGGGGCATGCTGTCGTTCATCACGCCGCCGGTGGCTCTGGGTGCGTTTGCCGCGGCATCCCTGGCCCAGGCCAAACCCATGCGAACCGGGTTCGAGGCCATGCGACTGGGATCGGTGATCTATTTCATCCCGTTCTTTTTCGTCCTCAATCCGGCCCTGATCATGCAGGGCTCTGCGGGTGAAATCGTCAGCGTCTTCATTACCGCGATCATTGGGATTGTCATCCTGGCCGGCGCCTTGCAGGGCTATTTGCTGGGTATTGGCGATCTCTCGACCAATGTTTTTTTGCAATGGCCGATCCGCGCGGCGCTGTTGCTCTCGGCGTTGTTGTTCGCCGTTCCGGGCGGTGACTTCACCGGCCATAGCAACCTTGAACTGGCGTTTGCCGGTTTGGTGGTGCTTGCGCCGGCGGCATTCCTGGGCTGGCTGGCAAACCGGCCAAAGGCCGCAATCGCCTAGCCCGTATCCCCCGCGTCGGCACCGATGCGGGGATACGGTCAAACGACTTGTGTCATGGCGCGGCCATGGGCCGACAGAGGAGGGAGCGTATCGTGGTGTCTGGTCAGCCTGGTTCCCTTGCCCCGCTGTTCGATCCCAAGGTGATCGCCATCATCGGCGCATCCGATAATGTGTTGAAGTTCGGTGGCCGGCCAATCCGTTTCATGAAAGAGGCCGGCTTTGCCGGCACAATCTATCCCATCAATCCCCGTGGTGGGATGATCCAGGGCCTGCAGGCCTACACCGATATCCGCGAGGTGCCCGAGACGGTCGATCTGTGCGTGGTGACCGTGCCCGCGCCTTTGGTAGTTGAGGCGGTACGCAACTGCGCCGCGGCGGGTGTGCGGTCCGTGGTGATCTTTTCCTCGGGCTTCGCCGAAGTGGATGCACGGGGCGCCGCGTGGCAGGAGGAATTGGCGGCCATTGCCCGGGGCTGCGATATGCGTATGGTGGGGCCGAATTGCATGGGCGTGCTGAACGCGGCGACGTTTGCCGTCGGCACCTTTGCCTCTTCCTTCGAACATGGCTGGCCGAAACCAGGCAATATCTCGGTGATCAGTCAATCGGGCGCCGTCGGCGGCCATATCATGGTGCTGTCGCGGGAGCGCGGCCTGGGGGTGCGCGGCTGGATCACCACCGGCAACGAGGTGGACGTGGATGTCGCTGATTGCATAGCCTTTTGCGCCGAGGATCCGGAGACGACGGTCATTGCCTCCTATATTGAAGGGACCCGTAAACCGGAAAAGCTGCTGCAGGCCTTCGCCACCGCCCGGGCCAACGGCAAGGCCGTGGTGATGATGAAAGTCGGATCGTCCGCGGTCGGGGCCGTTGCCGCCGGCAGCCATACGGCGTCCCTGGCCGGCGCCGATGCCATCTATGACGCCATATTCCGGCAATTCGGGGTCTGCCGGGTCTATTCCCTGGACGAAATGCTGGATGTCGCCGGCGCCGCGTCCGCCGGACAGTTCCCGGACCGCAACCGCCTCGGGATTGTGACCATATCGGGGGGCATCGGCGTGCTTGCCGCCGATATCGCGGCGCAGCATGATTTGCAAGTGCCGGAGTTGCCCGCCAAGGCGCAGAAAGCCTTGAAAAAACTGATGCCCCTGGCGGCTGTGCGCAATCCGGTCGATACCACGGCGCAAATGTTAAACGACATGCCGGTATTCGAGGGCAGCCTGCGCACCATGCTGACGGATGGCGACTGTGATGCCATCCTGATCTTTCTTTCGACCGTCGGGTTTTCGCCGCGCATGATCGGCCAGATCACGGAAGTGCTGGAACGGGTGCGCCGGGACTTCCCCGGCGCTCTGATGATCCTGTCCATGGTCTGCCGCCAGCCCGACCGGGAATATCTGGAAAGCCTGAAGTATCTGGTGATCGAGGATCCGAACCGGGCGATCCGGGCGATCGCCGCGCTGGTCCAATTCGGCCGCGGTTTCGGCCGCGCCGATACGGATACGCCGCCCGGCCTGCCCGCGGGCGCCGCCGCGCCGCCCAATCGCGCCTTATCGGAAGTGGAGGCCGCGGAAATTCTGCGCCAGGCGGGCCTGCCGATGGCGCCGGGCCGGCTGGCAGCGTCCGCCGATGACGCGGCCCGGGCCGCGGTGGACGTGGGCTATCCCGTGGTCCTGAAAATTGTCTCCGCTGCCATCCTGCACAAATCCGATATCGGCGGCGTAAAGTTGAACCTGCGATCGGTGGACGAGGTGCGGGCGGCCTATCAGGCGATCATCGCGGCTGTCGGGCTGCATGCCGGGGATGCGCCCATCGACGGCGTCTTGGTGGCGCCGATGATTTCAGGCGGCGTCGAAACCATTATCGGGGTGCACCGTGACCCGGTATTCGGCCCGGTGGTGTTGTTCGGCCTGGGCGGGATCTTCGTCGAGATCCTTAAGGATGTGACATTCCGCATCGCCCCGTTCGGCCTGGACGAGGCCCATCGAATGATTGATGAAGTGCGCGGCCGGGCCCTTTTGGACGGCGTGCGCGGGCAGCCGGCGTCGGATGTCGACGCCCTGGCCATGGCGCTCTGTCGGCTTTCGGTCTACGCTGCGGCCTATGCGGATGCAATCGAAAGCATCGATATCAATCCTTTTCTCGTTAAGGCCAAGGGTCAGGGCGCCGTTGCGGTGGACGCGCTGATCCTGCCGCGTCAGGGGTGATCCATGAGCGCCAGCACACAGCCAACGCCATTTGGCCGCATTTTTCCGCCCAACGATGCCTGGTTGGCCAAGCGCTCGCCCGAGGATATCCTCGACCCGGATCTGCCCATCATCGATACCCACCACCACCTCTGGGATCAGCCGGAACATCGCTATTTACTGCCCGAGTGGTTGGCTGATGTGGGCACAGGGGAAGGCGGCGGCCATAACGTGGTGGCCACGGTTTATATGGAATGCGGCTCGATGTACCGGGCGGACGGGCCGGAGAATATGCGCGCCGTGGGCGAGGTGGAATTCGCCGCCGGCGTCGCCGCCATGAGCGAAAGCGGCAATTATGGCCCGACCCGCGTGGCCGCCGGCATCGTCGGCTTTGCCGATTTGACCCTGGGTGATGGCGTGGGCTCGGTGCTGGAGGCGTTGATGCAGGCCGGCGGTGGGCGCTTTCGCGGTGTTCGTCACGCGGCCGGATGGGACGCCGACCCGGTCATCGGCAACGGCCATCACGGCGCCGGACCGGGTCTTTACGGCCAGGCCGGGTTTCGTGCGGGCCTGGCCCGGCTGACCGCTCTGGGCTTGTCTTTGGATGCTTGGCTTTATCATCCGCAACTGGCCGATCTGGTGGGTCTGGCCCGGGCCTGTCCCGATGCCAACATCATTATGAACCACACCGGCGGCATGCTGGGCTATGGTTCCTATGCGAACGGGGGCGCGGAACGCTTCGCCCAGTGGCGGGCGGATTTGGCCGAATTGGCGCAATGCCCCAACGTCACCATGAAATTGGGCGGCATGATGATGCGCCTGGCCAGTATCGACTATTTCAATTTGCCGGCGCCGCCAACATCAACGGAACTGGCCGCATGCTGGCGCCCCAACATTGAAACCTGCATCGAACTGTTCGGGCCGGCGCGATGCATGTTCGAAAGCAATTTTCCGGTCGACAAGATGGGCATCGGCTACGCCGCTTTGTGGAATGCCTTCAAGTATTTGACCGCGGGCGCCTCGGCGAACGAGCGGGCGGCCTTGTTCAGCGGTACGGCGCGGCGCGCATACCGGTTGGCATAAGCGTCCAGAATTCTGGTTGCCGGGATTTGCAACCCTGTTTGGTGGAATGAGCGCGAGGATTATGTGGCCACATCGTGATTTTTTGGACCTTGTCGGTGTGGAACTGCCGATTGTCCAGGCGCCCATGGCGGGCGCGGGCGGCGCGGCGATGGCCGTCGCGACCTGCGAGGCTGGCGGGCTTGGATCGCTGCCCTGCGCCCTGTTGGGCGCGGACAAGGTGCGCGCCGAGATCGGCGTCATTCGTCAGCAAACGAAAAGGCCAATCAATGTAAATTTCTTTTGCCATACACCGGCGCCGCCCGACGCCGCGCGCGAGGCCGGCTGGAGGTCATATCTGGCGGAATATTATGCCGAACTGGACTTGGACCCTAGCGTCGCCGCGCCGGGCGTCAGCCGCGCACCATTTGATGAAGAAATGTGCGAAATTGTCGAAGACCTCAAGCCCGAGGTCGTGAGCTTTCATTTCGGGCTACCGGCACCCGCCTTGTTGGATCGGGTGAGAGCGGCGGGCTGCCGCGTCATGAGCTCCGCGACAACGGTGGCGGAAGCCCGTTGGCTCGAGGATCGCGGCTGCAATGTGATCATCGCGCAGGGGGCCGAGGCGGGCGGCCACCGCGGCATGTTTCTAACGGACAACGTTGCGTCCCAGGCCGGGACAATGGCACTGGTGCCGCAAGTCGTCGACGCAGTGAAGGTGCCGGTCATCGCGGCGGGCGGTATCGGCGATGGGCGGGGCATAGCCGCCGCCTTCGCGCTAGGTGCCGCGGGAGCACAAGTTGGCACGGCCTATCTATTCACGCCGGAGGCTCTCGTTAGCGATCTGCACCGTGCGGCGTTGAAGACCGCGCGTGACGATCAAACCGCATTGACCAACCTATTTTCGGGTAAACCCGCGCGGGGCCTGCTCAATCGTATCATGCGTGAGAAGGGGCCGATGTCGGGCATGACGCCCGGGTTCCCAACAGCGGGCGGCGCGCTGGCGCCACTAAAGGCCAAGGCCGAAGCCCGCGGCGCAACTGATTTCTCGTCCCTTTGGTCTGGACAGTCCGCCGGCCTTTGCCGCGAAATGGGCGCAGGCGCTCTAACGCGGCAATTGGCGGCGGACGCGGCACGGTGTTTCGAGGCAATGGCGCCAGCAAATTAGGTTCATTGGCGGAGGGAATATGCCATGACGGTACAGAACTGGAAGATCAGCGGCGAATATATGGAAAGCTGCAACTGCGACTATCTTTGCCCGTGCATCTATACCAATCCTCAGGGCGAGGCGACCGAGGAACATTGCACCGCCCTCATGGCGTTTCGTATCGATCAGGGGCAATGCGGCGCTGTCGATCTTGCGGGGCTGAAATTCGCTCTGGTCATCCGCTCGGGCCGGATCATGGCGGACGGTGGCTGGGTCTTTGCCAATGTCGTCGACGCAGAGGCGGACCAAGGCCAGCGCGCGGCCCTGGCCGCTATCGTGGCTGGTGAAGCGGGCGGTATCCCGGGCATGATCCGCGACAATCTGGTCAGCGATTATCGCGGTGTGCAGTTCAAGCCTATTGAATTCGTCCAAGATGGCCTGAAGCGGGCGGTCAATATCCCGGATGTGCTGTCCTACGAGATTGAAGGCGTTGCCTCGCGCAAGGGTAATGGCGAGCCGTTTTATCTCGATAACACGGCGCATCCCGCCAACACCCGCCTGGCTCTGGCGCGCTCCAGGCATACCCGCATCAACGGCTTCGGCCTTGAGTTGGAGATGATTGGTAAAGGTAATAATGGTCATTTCGCCCCTTTTTCCTGGACTGCGTGAGGCGGCGAATTCGCCTTATCGGCGCAAGGCACGATCGGGGAAAGACGAAGTGATTAAGTAAATTCCGGAAAGCAAACAACTTTCAATTATTAGCGTAGGCAGGGTCGAGAAGTTCCCTTATTAGCGATATCAGTGGATTTCCGCTGGTGGCGACATACACTGTATGCCTGTTATACCGTGCCCATGCCCTTTGTTCCCGCTCCTTCACCGGCCAACATATATTCATGAACAAGACCAGCGTGCTACCAGAACCCCATGAAGGCCATCTCGGCAGGTTGCCCGGTGGCTCTATTCATCCCCTGACCCTTGGCTTCGGTGATCCGGCGCTGGAAGCCGTGTTCGTCCGCCGGATCACCAGCCAGACCATCCTTTTGAACCGGCTTTGGATGGTCAGCGCCATCATTTTCCTGATCCTTTTGGGTATTGTCGAATACTTCGTGCTGAGCGAAGGACTTACCCGGGCGTGGTTGATCCGATACCTGCTTGTCGTCCCCATTGCACTTACCGTCGCATTTCGAACATGGGACGGCGTGGTCGGCCCAATTCAAAGGGCGGTGCGCATTTCAGTGATCGTCTTTGTCCATGTCACGACCCTGTTTTTGCTGGCGGTCACGCCACCGCCCGCCAACATCATCTACTATCTATTGGGCCTTATGATAATCTATTGGGCCTTATGATAATTGTTTACACCCAGGGCTACGTTTTTCTGCGATTTGCCGACGCAGCCGTGATCGGCTGGCTTGCCGTTGCCGCATATTTCGCCGTCATTTTGTTGGTCAATTTTTCCACGCTCGGCGATGCGCTTTATCAGACGATGTTTATGTTTTTTATCACTCTGGCCGCCACATTTAACCATTATCATCAAGAAACCTACGTCAGGCGGGAATTCCGCCACAATTGGATTCTGCGTGTTAACCTGGAAAAGCAAGAGAAACTCGCGCTACGCGCGGAGGAAGCCAACCGGGCCAAGGCGAGTTTCGTGGCCATGATGAGCCATGAATTACGGACGCCGTTGAATGCCATTATTGGTTTTTCGGACAACGAGATGGCCCCTATCTTTGGCCCGCTCGGGGATGATCGTTACCGCGACTATCTGCGTCACATCAACACCGCGGGCCAGCATCTTCTGGCCGTCGTGAATGACATTTTGGACGTGACGAATATAGAGGCCGGAAAGTTCGAGCTGGAAGGTGAACAGATCAATTTACAAAGCCTTTTGCCGGCCGCCGTTGACGTGGTTAAAGACCGCGCTGACGAGGCCCACTTGTCGCTGACCTGCCATATCGACGAAGGTCTTCCGACGATCATGGGCAGCGAAGTGGCGCTGAGACAAGTGATATTGAACCTCCTCGCCAATGCCATCCTGTTCACACCGGTAGATGGCTCCGTGGACCTATACGCCCGCTGCGGGGATCAGGATGATGTTGAAGTCCGGATCAGCGATACCGGAGTGGGCATGACGGCAGCGGAAATCGAATTGGCGCTGCAGCCGTTTTCACAGGTCGACAGTACACTCGGCCGGCGCTATGAGGGGACCGGGCTGGGCTTGCCGCTGGCGCGGCAACTGGTGGAACTGCACGATGGCAAGCTATGGATCGAAAGCGAGCCCGGGCGCGGCACTGATGTGATTGTACGGCTGCCCATCAAGGGCGGTGGCCACCCCAACAATGATGCGCGGCAACCCGGTCGAGGCAAAGCATGCCTCAGCCTGGTATGACCTCCAAAATGGACAACGGGGATTTCGTCGCAATAACCTGTTTCAACGCCAAGCCGGCCTGATGGAACAAGGCCTTGAATTCACTCTGACGCCGTTCCACCCCGCCCACCGCCGCCAGCATGGATAAATCCAGGGTCAGCGCGGTGTTGTGCACGTTGGGGGGGCCGAAAATGGCGTCGATGACAAGCAGTTTTGCGCCACCATTCATGGCCCGCCGGCAGTTTTTGAGGATCGTCAGCGCCTCCCCGTCCCGCCAGTCGTGGATAACGTACTTCAGGATATAAAGATCGCCGCCCGTGGGCACGGCGTCGAAAAAATCGCCGTGCAGCAACTGGCATCGGGGTATGGCGCCGCCCGGACTTTCGCGAACCTGATCGAGCACCGATTTACGGTCGAATAGAATGCCATTCGCGTTGGGCTGAGCGCTCAATATGGCCGCGATAAGGGTGCCATTGCCGCCGCCCACATCGACAATGGAAGCAAAGGGGGAAAAATCATAAGCCTCGAGAATGCCGACTTGCTGTGCCCGTGTATCGCTTTCCATGCAGGCCTGAAACCGCGCCTGCATGTCCGAATTGGCATTCAGATATTCGAACATGGACATGCCGAAACGGCGCTCGAACGAGGGCGTCCCCGTCGCCAGGGTATGCGGCAGTTCAATATAGGCCTCGTACAACTCCAAGCCGCGAAAAAGCACGCCATCAAGCTGCGAGTGCGCGTGATCCGCCCGCAGCAGCCGGCTGACCGGCGTATGACTGAACGCCTGGCCGTCATGTTCAAAAAATATGCCCAGGCAGGCCAGGGTCCGCATGATACGGTACAGGGCGTCTTCGTTGCTGCCGGTCTGCGCCGCCAACCGCGACACCTGCACCGGGGCATCATCCATAAAGTCAGCGACCCGCGCGTCCGCTACGGCATAGAGCGCCTTGCTGAGTGCATAGCCCGACGCGACATCGCGCAAAGCCTGCGCCTGTTCATGGATGTTTTCCGCCATACCTAATAGGTCTTAACCGACTTCCGTTTGCAAAGCGTCACCCAATTCGACGAGGCGCAATTTTTGGCCATCCGACTCCAGCACGGTGATAGAGCAGTTGTCGGGTCGGAATAGGGTGACCCTGTCATCACCCTGGGCGGCGCCGACGGCGACGTTGATGGCGACAAAATGACTGACGACGACGCTGTCATTCCGCACAGCCAACAGGGTATCGATCATACCTTGGCGCCAAGGTTGCAGCCAGGTATCCGCCTGGGCCCAGGTGCCGGCCATGACCTCCTGCAGCCATTGCCGGCGGCGGCCCAAATCTTGCGAGGGCGAAGGGATTTCCCGGATCGCCGGCTCTACCACGCCGGTGACGCTCCAGATGGCTTCCAGCGGCCGGGCGGTTTCCCGTGTCCGCAGCAACGGGCTGACCATAATGGACAGCGGCCCCAGAGGCGCCATTGCAGCCGCCATCGCGGCGGCCTGGCGGTGGCCCAGGTCGTTCAGGCCGGGATCTGGATCCTCGTCCCACGAGGCGGCCGCCTGTCCATGTCGCACCAGATACAATCTCGCCATTAATACAGCCGCTCTTTCAGGCTTGTCTGTACATAGGCCTCAACCTCATCAGGCGATTGTTTCGCACCGATCTGATCCTTGATGATATGGCCCAGGGGCGGCATGGCGGATTTGCGCTCCACCCGGTAGTCGTCGTCCCACAGGCGCGAGCGTACCAGCGCCTTGGCGCATTGAAACAGCACTTCTTCGACAGCGACCAGCAGGCCGGTTATCGGCACCTTGCCCCGAACTTCGAAATTCGCCAGCACTTCGCTATCCGTGCAAATACGGGCCTGGCCGTTGATCCGCAGGGTCTCGTTCATGCCGGGAACCAGGAATATCAGGCCAATGTGCGGGTTCTGGGTGATGTTGGCGAAGGTATCCAGGCGGTTGTTGCCGACGCGGTCCGGGATCAACAGGGTGTGGTCGTCGAGAACCTTGACAAAGCCGGGCGCATCGCCCCGGGGCGAGATATCCGCCGGACCGTCGGCGCAGGCGGAGGCTATGCACAAAAATGGCGACAGCCCGATAAACCGACGGCTGTGGGGTTCCAGGGCGGGGATGGCCTTTTGCGCCGCTAATTCGCCAACCTCGCCATACAGCCCGCGCAATTCACCTTCGCTACCCACAAAAACATTTGGCGTTTCATCTGTCATGTCTGGCTCTCCCTAGCTGTCCTGGGCTAGGATATAGCACCTCCAACCATTTGTAGAGAAGCTCCCCCATGAGCCGACCCGTCCTGCGTACCGAACTCTGCGACATTCTGAACATTGAGTATCCCATCATGCTGGCCGGCATGGGGGTCTGGGGCATGGGCACCCCGCCCGAACTGGTGGCGGCGGTGTCGGAGGCGGGGGGGTGCGGCGTGCTGGGTGGCTCCGCCCTGTCTCCGGAAGAGGTCCGCCGGCGTATCCGGCGGGTGCGTCAGTTGACGGACAAGCCGTTCGGCGTCGATTTGCTGCTGCCTGCCTCTCTTGCCGCGGCCTCCGCCACCCGCAGCGGCGTGCGCGAAGAGCTGCGCCGGGATCACCCGGCCCATGTCGCCTTCATGCACGAATTGCTGGAAAGGTTCGATCTGCCGCCCGCGCCGGTAGAGAATGACATCGTCAATTCGGATGTCTATGCCGAGGCGCAAATTCAGGTGGTGTTGGAGGAAGAGGTGCCGATCTTTGCCGCCGGCCTGGGCGATCCGGCCCGGGTAATTCCCCGCGCCCGTAAACAGGGCATGCTGGTGATCGGTCTGGCCGGCACGGTCCGCAATGCTGAACGCAACCGCGATGCCGGCGTCGATATCGTGGTCTGCCAGGGCACCGAAGGCGGCGGCCACACCGGACCCATCGCCACCCTGCCTCTGGTGGCCCAGGCGGTAGATGCGGTCGCCCCCGTACCCGTGGTGGCGGCGGGAGGCATCGTCGGGGGCAGGGGGATTGCCGCCGCGCTCACACTGGGCGCTATCGGGGTCTGGGTCGGCACGGCCTTTCTGGTGTCGGAGGAATGCGCCCTGCCGAACGTGGTCAAGGATGACATCCTTGCCGGCGCGGCCAGTGATTTCCGTGTCTCCCAAGCCTGGACAGGCAAGACCCTGCGCGCGAAGCGCAACCAGGTCACGGATGCCTGGGCGCAATCGGGGCTGGAACCTCTGCCCTCGCCGCATCAGCGCGTTTTGATGGAGGATTTTCTGAGCGCGGCCCAACTGGCGGATCGTTGGGATCTGTACATGAACGCGGCAGGCCAGGGCGCGGGTTCGCTGACCGAACGCCGCCCCGCCGCCGATATCATGGCCGATCTGGTGGCCGGTACCGTGCAGGCCCTGTCGGAAACCCCGCGACGGGTCCAATTCGCACCCTGACACCGCCGCCGGTCGTCTTGGCATTGGGGGCCGTTGCCATGCCGCGCTACATGGCCAGATAGCCGCCGTCCACCGGAATTTCGATCCCGGTGATATAGGAGGATTCGTCGCTGGCAAGGAACAAGTTCGTATAGGCGACTTCCTCCACCCGGCCCTCGCGCCCCATGGGTATGGCCGAGAGCATTTTCCGGCGCACCTCCGGATCGGCGGTCATCTGCGAAGTCCGCATCGCGGGCATGACGCCGGGATGGACCGAATTGACGCGGATGCCATCGTTGGCGAATTGCACGGCGGCGGCCTTGGTCGCCAAACGCACCGCGCCTTTCGCGGCGTTATAACCCATATGGACGAAATTCTGACCGACGAACCCGGATATGGACGAGATATTCACGATCGAGCCCCGGCCAGCCTGCTGCATCGCCGGGATTACGGCCCGCATGCCCAGGAACACGCCCTTCGCATTGACGTTCATCTGCTCATCCCAGGTATCGATATTGAGCCGATCTGGGTTACTGCCGCTGACACCGGCGTTGTTCACCAGGATATCGATCTGGCCGTAAGCCGCAATCGTGGCGGCGACGACGCTCTCCCAATCCGCCTCATTCGTGACATCGAGCAATTGAAACCGGGCCTCGCCACCGATTGCGCCAATCTCGGCGACGACCGCTCCGCCCTCGGACTTCATAAGGTCGGCCACGACCACGCTGGCGCCTTCGGTCGCGAACAGTTTTGCCGTCGACGCACCCATGCCCGACGCGGCGCCGGTAATGATCGCGACCTTGTTTTCCAGGCGCATTCTGCCACTCCCAAATGCCAATCCGGCGCGAGAATCAGGTCGTCAACCAGCCAAACTGCTGCGGCTTGCGGCCGGCCTCCGGGTGCAGGACAACATTGACCAGGGTTGGGCCATTGTGCGCTTTGGCCTGTTCCAGGACGCCGGCCAGGTCGGCGGGATCTTCCACAAAGAAGCCCTTGCCTCCAAAGGCTTCCATCATCAGATCGTAACGCGCGCCAATGGTCAGAACGCCGGGGGGAAGCGGCGCATCGGTGGGGAATTCCGCAATACCCTTGCCAATCCCGCCGTTGTTCAGCACGACGATCTTGATTGGCAGATTGTGGCGGCAGGCGGTCTCTATCTCCATGCCGGAAAAGCCGATGGCCGAGTCGCCGGAGACCGAAATGATCGGCCGGTCCGGATGCACCACCGCCGCCGCGATGGCAAAGCCCATGCCAATTCCCATGGTGCCATAGCTGCCCGCGTCGAGGCGGAGCCGGGGCGCCGCGTTGGGCAGCTGGGTGCGGCCGATATCCATGGTATTGGCGCCTTCGCCAATGATCACCGCATCTTCCGTGGCCCAGGCGCTGATGTCCTTCAGGGCCCGGTAATAATTGGTCGGGGTGGAATTATCATCGATCATGGGCTGGATCGCCTTGGCATTGGCGTCCGCCTTTTCCGCGATTGCCGCCATCCAATCCGTGCCCGAGGGGTAGAACCATTGGCGGTTCTCCAGAGCCTGGTTGAGCTGACCGACGATTGTCTTGCCGTCTCCGACCAAGGCCACCTCGGTCGGCACGTTGTTGCCGATCGCCTCCGGCGAGATGTCCAGCTGTACGATCCGGACGTCCTTGGCGAAACGCGGTGACTGGCCGTAATGCATGATCCAGTTCAACCGCGCGCCCATCAGAAAGATCACGTCGGCTTCCTTTAAGGCATGGCTGCGCGCCGCACCCACTGAAAGAGGATGATTGTCATCCAGTACGCCCTTGCCCATGGGCGAGGCCAGGAAAGGCAGCTGGGTGCGTTCGATGAAGGCCCGGACCTCGTCCTCGGCCCTTGACCAGGCCATGCCCTTGCCAACGATCACCAGGGGCCGTACCGCCGATTCCATGGCGTCAAGGGCCGCCTCGATGTTCTCGGCGACCGCCTGCATCCGCGGTGGTTCGGGGATGGTCGCCATCATTTGGACTTCGTCCTCATCCACTTCGCCCTGAATAATATCGTCGGGCATGTCCAGATAAACCGCTCCCGGCCGCCCGTAGATGGAATTGCGGACCGCCAGTTCCACATAAAACGGCACCCGGCGAACATGTTCAACCGCATGGGCAAACTTGCAGAAGGGAGAGGCAATTTGCACCTGGCGCTCTTCCTGGAACCCGCCCATGCCGTTCTGGTAGGTCGGCGAGGCGCCGCCGATCATGATCATCGGCCAGCAATTCTGTTGCGCATTGGCCAAGCCCGCCAGACCATGCACGACGCCGGGGCCCGATACCGTCAGGCAGGCGCCGGGACGCCCGGTCAAGTATCCGGCGGCCTGGGCCGCATAGGACGCCGACTGTTCGTTCCGCATGCCGACATAGGTGATGCCTGCTTCCTGCGCGGCGGCGGCGATCGGTTGCACGGGGAAGCCGACAATCCCGAACATATACTCGACGCCTTGTTGTTTCAGACTTCTCGCCAGCAATGTGGCACCTGTGACCTTCGCCATTTCCATCTCCCGTGATTATACTGTTTTAGTCTAGATAACTTGTCGCGTGCGCATATCCTGGACTTCGTCCGCGGAATAGCCAAGCCAATCGCCGTAAATCGCTTCATTATCCGCACCCAGCAGGGGCGATGATTTCACCGGCACAAAGCTGTCCGACATCTTGATCGGCCATCCCGCGACGTTGACCTCGCCGCGTTGGGGATGGTTGATCTTCGTCATGATGCCCCGGGCATGCAGATCCGGGTCATGCATTAGTTCAAGGGTATTGAAGACCGCGCCGCAGGGCACGCCGGCACCGGCCACGAGGCGCATCACGTCCTCCTTGGTGTGCTGCATGGTCCAGTCGACAATCGCCGTATCGACGACATCGCGGGCCACGTAGCGGGCGGAGGCGTCCTGCAGGCTAGGATCATCAATCAGATCCTCCCGTCCGATGATGCGGGCAAGACGGCGCCAATGCTCCTCGTTCGCCCGTGAGGCAAAAATGAAACAATGGTCATCGGGTCCGCCCGGTTTGCAGGGGTATAGGCCGCCTGGCGATGAACCGACGATTTCGTTGCCCGCCCGGGGTATGGCGCTGTCGAACGGCACCTGTTTGCTCATCGCCGTCCGGCAATAGTTCAGCATGGCATCGCGCATGGCGATCTGAATGTGTTGGCCGCGCCCCGTGGTATGGCGTTGGAACAACGCTCCCAATATTCCCATGGCGCAGAGCATGCCGGTGCCGGTATCACCGATGGTCGAACCCGGTCGGACGGGCGGGCGGCCCGCCTCGCCGTTGATTGCCATGGTGCCTCCCGTCGCCTGGGCGATCATATCGAAGGAGAGATAGTCCGCATGCGGGCTATCCGGCGCGAAACCCTTGATCTGCGCGAAGATCACCCGTGGGTTGATCGTGCGCAAGCGTTCATAGTCAAAGCCCAGTCTCGCGAAGGTGCCGGGCGCCATGTTCTCGATGACAACATCGGCGCTTTCGATCAACTTGGCCAGCAATGCCTTGCCCTCGTCATCCTTGAGGTTGCAGGTGATGCTGCGCTTGTTGAGATTGAAGTACAGGAAATAGTTCGCATCAACCCCCGGCTTGTCGGAAAAGCTCCAGCGTCCCGGCTCGCCTCTATTGGGCTCCTCGACCTTGACCACTTCCGCGCCCATCCAGGCGAGGGCCTCGGTGCATGATGGTCCCGCCTCAAACTGGGTCAGATCGAGAATCTTGATGCCGTGCAGGGCGGGTTGGCCCTCGGATGAAATGCTGCCGCCCATGAACGTCTTCCTTTTTGCTTGGAGGTCCAAATCGATACTGGTGTCCCCCCAGGTAATTACCGGATATTCTGAACACCCAACTATTCTAAACCCAAGAAGCGGAACCTTGCATGAGATATCTTCACACCATGGTGCGAGTGTCGAACCTCGATGACACACTGCATTTTTTCTGTGACCTGCTGGGCATGGTCGAAACCCGCCGCAGCGAAAGCGAGAAGGGACGCTATACCAACATTTTTCTCGCCGCCTCGGCGGACGAGGACGCGGCCAGGGCGACCAAGGCGCCGGTTGTCGAGCTAACCTATAATTGGGATCCGGAAGACTATGCCGGCGGGCGTAACTTCGGTCACCTGGCCTTTCAGGTCGACAATATCTACCAGACTTGCCAACGCCTGATGGATGCGGGCGTCACCATTAACCGGCCGCCCCGCGACGGCTATATGGCCTTTGTTCGCACACCGGACAATATCTCGATCGAGCTGTTGCAGGACGGCGATCCCCTGCCGCCGCAAGAGCCATGGGCATCGATGGAGAATACGGGAAACTGGTAGCGCCGCCCAGGCGCGCCAGCCTCGTTAGACAATTTTCGAGGTTGACTTACCCACCCGCTCCCCCTCCCGACCACCCCCAGTAGCTCTTGGGATCATAATCCTGTGGGTGGTCGGGAGCGGGTGGCTCGGTGGCTCGGTGAATATCGAAATTGGTCTAGACAAGAGAAAATACGCGATAAAGGGAGGTGATGCCCCATGACGGGTGCGCTTGACGGAATAAAGGTGCTCGATCTGGCGCGCTATGTCGCTGGTCCCTATTGCGCCCAGATGCTGGGCGATTTCGGGGCCGACGTGATCAAGGTCGAGAAACCCGGGACGGGCGATATCATGCGCGGTCCCGGTGCCGCGACCGGTGACGACAAGCTGTATATGCTGATGTTCAACCGCAACAAGCGCTCCTTGACACTGGATTTGCGTCATCCGGGCGGCCGCGAAATCCTCGCCTCGCTGATCACCGAGGCCGATGTACTGGTGGAAAATTTCCGCCCCGGCACCATGGAAGCCATGGGCTTTGGCTGGGAAGAGGCAAGCGCTTTGAACCCGCGTCTGGTAATGGCCCGCATTTCCGGGTTTGGTCAGGACGGCCCCTGGGCCACGCGGCCGGCGTTTGACGCTATTGCCCAGGCGGAAGGCGGCCTGATGCAGTTGACCGGAAGCCCCGACGGCGAGGCGACGATGTTCGGGTCCATCGTGATCGACTATTCCACCGGCACCAATGCCGCCCTGGGCGTGATGGCCGCGTTGCACGCACGGGCGCGGACCGGACGCGGCCAGGTGGTCGATGTGCCCTTGCTGGATACCGCCATGTCCTTTCTGATGACGGCGGTGGCCGAACATCATCGCGACGGTACGATCATGGGGCGCATGGGCAACCGCGACCGTTATAGCGCGCCGACCAATACCTACCGCACCCGCGATGGTGAGCGCCTGCACCTGATGGCCGGCAATCAAAAACATTTCGAGGCCCTGCTCGAGATCATGGCGGAGACCCAGGTCATGGCAGACCCGCGTTTCGCCACGCCGCCAGGTCGGCTGGAAAACGCCGACTTGGTCGATGAGACCGTGGCCGGCTGGTTCGCGCGTCACGAGCGGGACTGGCTGCTTGATCGGTTGCTGGAAGCGGGCGTTCCCTGCGCGCGGCTGGCGGATGTGGCGGATCTGGTTGAAAATCCCCAGGTCAAACACCGGGGCCAGATTATCGAGGTGGAGCATCCCAATCTGGGCACCGTGCGGATGCAGGGCAACCCAATCCGGCTGACGGATACGCCGGTCGAAACCCGCCGTGGCGTGCCGACCCTTGGGCAGCAGACCGAAGAGATTCTAAGAGACTGGCTGAACCTTGATGCCAATGCCATCGCCGCTCTGCGTCGGGAGAAGGTGATTTAGAGCGCTTGACGTCAGGCCCCTAACCCTTCCTGATCAACACCACATCGTCTCCCGCGATGACCAGGGTCGCCGGCGTGCCCAGGGCCGACCAGCGTCCAACGAGCCAATGGAACGTGGCCTCGGAGAAGAAACCGATGTGGGTCGGGTCTGTGATGTAATGCCAGGTCTTGAACGCCTGTTGGCTGCGGACCCGTTTGGTCATGATGCCCAGCCAACCGCCAGGGAGCAGACTGGCCCACAGGCCGTCCAGTTCCTTGCCTGGTTGGGCCAAATGTTCGGCGACCTCGCTTAAGGTAATGAAGTCGTAGGATGCGGACAGGACGGATATGTCGGGGGCATAATAGGGATCAAAGAGGGCGACCGAGTGCCCTTCTGCTTCGAACATTTTCGACAATGCCGGGCCGGGACCGCAGCCAAAGTCGAGACCCTGGGCGTTTGGTGCCAGGCGTCGAACCAGCGGTGCGAACAGGCGGTCGAGAAATCGCCGGTAACCGGGGTCATCGGGCCGATTGTCATGAAGATCGTAGTAGGTCTTCTGCGCCTTACCCGGAAAATGCTGGGCGGCCGGCACGAACACCAGATCGCAGGTCCGGCAATGCACATAGTCGCGCGTCTGGCCGGAATGGTATGGGACGATGCTGGCGCCGCTGCAAAGCGGGCAGATGTGGGCTTCGGCTTCCATCATGGCTAACGATGCCAAGATGGGATTGGCTTGAAGTCGCCCGCCGGTGACTTGGCGCTGCCGAAATTATATATAATCTTTCTGACAACAGGCAATTTAACCGCTGCTTTCAACCAATCATGGTCCAATTCAGGCCAGGGAATTCTTGAAAGAAACGCCTCCCTTCATAATTAGCGCGATGCCCTCGCCCTGTCCGTCCAGACAGGAAATGTCATCCAGAGGGTTGCCGTCGACGGCGATCAGGTCCGCCAAGGCGCCTGGCGCCACGACGCCCAGTTCGCCCTCGCGGTTCAACAGGCGGGCGTTGGCCGAGGTCGCGGAACGCAACACGTCCAGGGCCGGCATCACCTGGGCCCGGATGGTGAACTCGTTCGATTGATCCTTGTGCATGCCGCCCAACAGGTCGGTGCCTAGGCCGATGTTGACGCCCGCCTCGTGCGCCATTGCCAGGGCTTCCAGGCCCTGGATTCGCACGTCGTCAACTTTCGCAACGCTGACGGGCGGCAGTCCGTATTCGGCACCGTATTTGTGCAGGGAATTATAGGTTACCAGTGTAGGCACCAACCAGGCATCCTTTTCGACCATCAAATCAAGGGTTGCCCGGTCGATCAGATTGCCATGTTCGATGGAGCGCACGCCAAGCCGCACACAGCGGGCGATGGCCTCGGGCGTATAGGCATGCGCCATGACGTAGGTGCGCCAGGATGTCGCCTCCCACACCGCCGCCGCGATCTCGTCCTCGGAATATTGCAGGTTCCAGATCGGATCGGTAGGCGAGGCCACGCCGCCCGAGGCCATGATCTTGATCTGGCTGGCGCCCCGGCGCAGTTCCGTTCGCGCCGCCTTGCGCACTTCGTCAACGCCATCTGCGATGGCGGTGAATTGCGCGCTGGGCAAGCAGCACTGGCAGCCCTGCCAATCATGGACCCGGGGCCGGGCATCGCCATGACCGCCCGTCTGGCTCAACACCCGGCCGGAATAGAACAGGCGCGGACCGGCGATCAAGCCTTCCTCGATCGCCATGGCCATGCCCCAATCGGCACCGCCGGCATCCCGCACCGAGGTAAAGCCCCGCCGCAACATGCCTTCGGCAATACGGCCGGCGCGCATGGCGGTCAGCGAGGCGGGATCGTCGCCAATGCTGCCCAGGTTCGCCGTGGTTGCGATGATATGCACATGGGCATCGATCAGGCCCGGCATCAACACCCGCCCGCCCAGGTCAATCATCCGATCGCCTTTTGGAATGGCGCCCTGTCCGACCGCCTTGATACGGTCGCCTTCTATCACGACATGGGTGCCGTCTTGCAAATCGGGTGAATGCCCATCAAAAAGCAGGCCGTTGCTCAAGACCGTCAATGCCATCGTGTCCTCCCAAATTGAACCATGCCTAGGTTTCTTGACATTACCGGGCTGGTCAAGCGGGAAAGTTCTGGCGCCCCGGAAGGCTGCTGCGTACATTCGGGCTGGCGAGCGGAAGGAAGACCTATGATGGAAATTCTACGGCAAGGAAAATTCGCGGCCCCGGTCGACGGCGAGATGGTTGCCGCCGATTGGCAAAGGCGCGGCTATACCTGCAACCCTTTCGTCGATCCGCCAGGGCAACAATGGCTGAATTTTACCCATGCCACGAACGAACTGGTGACGGTGGTCGAAGGCCGGCTGGAAATGACCGTTGGTGAGATGCGGCTGGAAATGGGACCTGGCGATGAGGTGTTTATTCCTGCCGGCGCGCGGCATTCGGTCTGCAACATTCACGACGGCGCATCGCGCTGGTTATTCGGCTACGATTAGGGAGATAGGGAAATGAACCACAAGGGTCTTGACCGGATGGCATTGGAACGATTGACCAACGCCTTCACAGAGACTTTCAATGACAATGACCTGGATGCCATGATGTCCTATTTCGCCGATGCGGGAGCCGTCTATGACCAGCATGACGGTGTGGTGGCCGAGGGGTTGGTGGCGATCCGGGCGGCCTTTCAACCGCAGTTCGATGGGGAGTATGGCGCCATGCGTTTTGCGGTGGAAGATTTGTTCATCGACCCCGAGCAGGGCAAGACCATGATCCGCTGGCTTTGCTCGTTCGATACAAAACGCGGCCGGGCCGGATGGCGGGGCCTGGATATTCTGCATTTCAATGCCGTGGGAAAAATCACCACCAAGCTCACCTATGCCAAGGCCAAAGTCCTAAAACTAGACGCCGTGGAGGCCTGAACGTGTTTCGAGATGACCGCAGCGAACCCGGCACCATTCTACGTTTTCAGGCCCTGCATGAAATAGCGGCGGAGGCCAGGGCCCGTCTGCCTCGCAATATCTGGGATTATATGCTGGGCGCGACGGAAACCGAGACCACGGCCAAGCGCAACCGCTTGGCCCTGGACACGTTGGCCCTGCGGCCACGCATGCTGCGTGACGTTCGAAATATCGATATTTCCAGTCAATTTCTGGGCGTCGGCCTGGAACTGCCGCTCACATTCGCGCCCATCGGCTCGTTGGAATCCTTTGATATGGAGGGCGGCGCGGCGGCGGCCCGGGCGGCCGCCCGACACGGTATGCTGACAACCTTAAGCTCTGTATCCGCGCCTGGCCTGGAGGCGACGGCGGCGGCGGCGGCGGGTCCGAAAATTTTTCAGCTTTATGTGCGCGGCGACGAGGCCTGGATCGACGATCATGTGCACCGGGCCCAGGCTGCCGGCTACACCGCCTTTTGCCTGACCGTCGATGTCGCCGTCTACAGCCGGCGGGAACGGGATATCGTCAACCGCTTTGTTAAACCCTGGCGGAAAACAGCGGGCGGTCAGGATCATCAGGCCGCCTTGAACTGGAAAGACGTGGAACGCTTTAAGCGTGTTCACAGCATACCATTACTTATAAAGGGCATCATGACCGCGGAGGATGCCGCCATGGCCTGTGATCTTGGCGTCGATGGCGTCTGGGTGTCCAATCATGGCGGCCGACAGTTGGATCAGGCCCAGGGCAGCACCGCGGTACTGCCGGAAATTGTCGCCGCCATAGCGGGCCGGGCGGCGGTGATCGTTGATGGCGGCTTTTTGCGTGGTACCGATATCATCAAGGCGCTGGCGCTGGGCGCCGATCTTGTCGCCCTAGGCCGCCTGACGGCGATGGGCCTGGGCGCGGCGGGCGAGGAAGGCTTGGTCCGGGCGATTGATTTATTGGCGGAAGAGATGCAGATCGCCATGGGCCTGATGGGCCTGACCAGCCTGGCCGAATTATCGCCAGAGAATCTGACCACCGCTCCGGCGGTTGATCCGCCCCATGTCTTAAGTGCATTTCCCCTATTGCCGGCAAAGCGGCCTTAAGGCAAAATCGCCGTGGCATTGGCGGTCTGTGCTTTCGCCCGGCAATTGCCGATCCCAAATTAAACTGGTCATGCGTTTGATTGAATAATCCTTGCCTATCCGGTTGTTACCCACACCTACTAAATGTAGGGTGGGTCCATTCTCCGGAGTAGAGCCC
>JAQBYC010000075.1 GCA_027623205.1 Pseudomonadota bacterium
TGGAACGCTTCCAAAGACCGGACATATCGTCTGCTACAAAATCCGGACATATCATTCGCTACTGACAACCGGCTAATTCGCTGCTTGTCGGGGCTGTAGCAAGCGATTAAATTACCCCGGTGTTCGCCCATCCCCAATATCGTAACGTCACATTGTTGGCAATTTGCCAGGCGATATTTGTTTGTGGTCAGACGACCCTGTTTTTCGTGGGCGGCTTGATCGGCTACAAGCTGGCATTCGATAAAACGCTGGCTACTCTGCCCGTCAGCGCGGTGATCCTTGGCACCGCCATGATGACAATTCCGGCCTCGTTGGTGATGCGCCGCTTGGGTCGCCGCGCAGGATTCATGTCGGCGGCGGTGGTTGGCCTTTGCGGTTTGCTGATCTGTGCTCTGGCACTATACAATTCCATGTTCTGGTTGTTGTGCCTGGGTGCCCTGATAGTGGGGTTCTATAATGCTTTTTGCCAATATTACCGATTCGCGGCGGCTGATGCCGCGACACCGGCATTTCGGCCCAAGGCGATCTCTCTGGTCATGGCGGGGGGCGTCGTCGCCGGTGTAATCGGCCCGTCTCTTGCCGTTCGGTCCCGAGATTGGTTGCCGGACATTGAATATTTGGCTAGTTATCTGCTGTTGGCGGTCATGACGGCGAGTGTATTCCTGCTGGTCTCGTTTGTGCGAATACCACGGTTGTCGGAAATGGAATTGCGGGAGACGGGCCGTCCCTTGCTACAAATTATGCGGCAGCCACGCTTCATCGCGGCCGCCGGTTCGTCGATGATTGGATATGGTGTCATGGCCTTGTTGATGACGGCCACGCCCTTGGCGATGGTTTCCAGCCATCATCCGGTTAGTGATGCCGGCATGGTCATTCAATGGCATGTGGTGGGCATGTTTGCACCGTCATTTTTTACTGGTCATTTAATCAGCCGCTTTGGCCTTATCAAGATCATGCTGTGCGGCGCCATTCTGCTGCTGTTGGCCATTTCGACCGCCCTATCGGGCGTTCTGGTTCAACATTATATGGTTTCGATGATCTTGGTTGGCCTGGGCTGGAATTTTCTTTTTGTCGGCGGTTCCACCCTGTTGACTGAAGTATATACCCCGGCCGAGCGGGCCAAGACCCAGGCTGCTCACGATTTTATGGTTTTCGCCACCACTGCGTCGGGCTCGTTTCTATCCGGTCAATTGCTGTTCAACTTTGGTTGGGAAATGGTCAATCTGGCGGCCGTGCCCTTTGTCATCGCCGTGACTTTGTTGATACCGTGTATGGCTTCTATCGCCGGCGCCAGGAACAGCCTTTGCCGTTGACCTGACACCAGCTATCCTGACGCCAGCTATGGCGTGTCTGATAGGTTCAACCTGAGTTTTGTCGGGGATAAGACATAGAGAATCGGTTCCCCTAACCCGGCGCGCGTTGCACCAGTCGATGTAAATATGGCCTTTCCAATTTCGGACGATCAGGGTGGGCATGCGGCCTGCTTCCACATTGTTCCTACGCTTACGGCGATGCGGATATGGTCCGGCGCCGGTAGGCGTAGCATTTGTCAAAGGCACCGGTTGCGTTTTCGACACTTCTCTGGCATTTATCGCGCGCATTTTCGCCCCTGGCGGATTAGCAGGGTCAGGCTCTCAATTTGACCCCATACCATCTACGAGATCCAGCAAAGAGGATGTGACCTATGTCAACGGGATTGGCTTTTGCCATCGTGTGCGGTTTGATCGCACTAGTTTACGGTATCTGGGCGGTGCGCTCGGTTTTATCGGAAAGCGCCGGTAACGAGCGCATGCAGGAAATCGCGGCAGCCATTCAGGTTGGCGCCAAAGCCTACCTGAATCGTCAGTACATGACGATCGGCGCGGTGGGTGTGGTGATCTTTATCATCTTGTTCCTGCTGTTTAATATCTCCGTTGCCTTGGCCTTTTTGGTCGGCTCCGTGCTTTCGGGCGCGGCGGGCTACATTGGTATGAACGTCTCGGTACGGGCCAATGTACGCACCGCCGAGGGCGCGAGAATAAGCCTGGCCAAGGGCCTGGATATTGCCTTTAAATCGGGTGCTATCACCGGCATGCTGGTGGCTGGTCTGGCCCTGCTGGCGGTGTCGGTTACCTACGCGGTGCTGCTGAAAATGGGTGTTCAGGGCCGTGGCCTGATTGATCCTCTGGTGGGCCTCGGCTTTGGCGCTTCATTGATCTCCATCTTTGCCCGTCTGGGCGGCGGCATCTTCACCAAGGGCGCGGACGTTGGTGGCGATCTCGTTGGCAAAGTGGAAGCCGGCATCCCCGAGGACGACCCACGTAACCCGGCCACCATCGCTGATAACGTGGGCGACAACGTGGGCGATTGCGCCGGCATGGCCGCCGATCTGTTTGAGACCTATGCGGTGACGGTCGTTGCCACCATGGTTCTGGCCTCTATTTTCTTTGCCGGTGATGCTGTCCTATCTGGGCAAATGATGTTGTATCCCCTGGCCATTGGTGGGGCCTGCATCATCACCTCGGTAATTGGCACCTTTTTTGTGAAGTTGGGCAGCAGTCAGAACATCATGGGCGCGATGTACAAAGGCTTCATCGTTTCCGCCGTTCTGTCGGCCGTGGCCCTGTGGCCGGTGACCAATTGGATCGTTGGCATGGGCGAAATTGGCAATAAGGGTTTCTCCGGACAAGACCTGTTCTTCTGCGGTCTCACCGGCCTGGCGGTCACCGGCCTGTTGATATGGGTCACGGAATACTACACCTCGACCGAGTACCGTCCGGTGCGCAGCGTAGCCCAAGCCTCGACCACGGGTCATGGCACCAATGTAATTCAGGGTCTCGCCATTGGCATGGAATCGACTGCGATACCTGCCATTATCATCATCGCCGGAATTCTTATCACATTTAAGCTGGCCGGCCTGATGGGCATCGCAATCGCGGTAACGACGATGTTGGCTCTGGCCGGCATGGTGGTGGCGCTGGATGCCTATGGTCCGGTAACCGATAATGCCGGCGGGATCGCCGAGATGGCGAATATGGAAGAAGAGGTGCGCAAAACCACGGACGCTTTGGATGCGGTGGGTAACACCACCAAGGCCGTCACCAAGGGATATGCCATCGGCTCAGCCGGTCTTGGCGCCCTGGTGCTGTTTGCGGCTTATACGGAGGATTTGAAGTTCTTTGCGGCCAATTCAGACCGGTACACCTATTTTAAGGATGTGACGGTGGATTTCGCATTGTCCAATCCCTATGTGGTGGCCGGTTTGATCTTTGGTGGTCTATTACCCTTCCTCTTTGGCGCCATGTCCATGACAGCGGTGGGCCGTGCCGCCGGAACGGTGGTGGAAGAGGTACGCCGACAGTTCCGCGAAAATCCAGGCATCATGGCGGGGACTTCAAAGCCGGATTATGGCCGCACGGTCGATCTGCTGACCAAGGCCGCGATCAAGGAAATGATCCTCCCGTCGCTATTGCCGGTGCTGGCGCCCATCGTATTGTACTTTGTCATGGTGGCAATCGCGGGCAAGGGCGAAGCGTTCGCGGCTGTAGGCGCCATGTTACTGGGCGTTATCGTAACGGGATTGTACCTGGCGATTTCCATGACCGTGGGTGGCGGCGCCTGGGACAATGCCAAGAAGTATATCGAGGACGGCAACCTTGGCGGTAAGGGATCGGAAACCCACAAGGCGGCGATTACCGGTGATACCGTCGGCGATCCTTACAAGGATACCGCAGGCCCGGCAGTCAACCCAATGATCAAGATCACCAATATTATGGCTTTGCTACTATTGGGTGTGCTGGCCCATTGGAATTGATCGTCGGCGTGCGGAACCAAACAAGGACAATCCCATCCGCGAAAGCCGACGGGATTTCTCGTTTAGGTACTTGCTAGCCTATTTTTGAGGTGCCCTACCCACCCGCTCCCCCGCCCGACCACCCCCAGTGGCTCTTGGGATCATAATCCTGTGGGTGGTTGGGAAGGGGAGCGGGTGTCTTGGCGACACGATGAATATCGAAAATGGTCTAACGGCCTACTCAGATTTGTTGGAAAAGCGGCCGATATTGCCGAACAACTGCTCGACCACTGTCATTTCTTTGCCTCTGGTCGGGGTTTTTCGTTCCACCAATACCAGGACCTTACCGTCGGCCAAGGCGAAACGCTGAATATCGCTGACCACGCCGGATTTGTTGAAATGCACCGCCAAAACGTCCTGTACCAACGTTTGCTCGTCGAAGAACGCGACTTGTTTCGATTCCTGCTTCATATACAACCAAGTCTCGCCATTGAAATTAGCAATGCTGGTAGGTGATCCAAACAGAGAGGTGACCGAATCACGATCGTGGACACCCGGGCGCAATTTAGCCACTAGCTCGTTATCTGGAATATAACCGTGACTGCTTAACATGGGCGAACAGCCAAGCAGGACGGCAATCGCCAAAACAGCCTGAGACAAACGCGCGCGCGACCAGAAAGAGTGTCTTTGGTGTATAACCGTCATATTCATCGGAAGCGAACATGCCACCGTTGCCAGAGCTAAGTCAATCTGGACGCGGCAAGGATTGAAAAGTGTTGAAAAATTTGTTTTGCAAGCGCGATAGGGGCGATGATGTCGCTCATGCGCTGTACCTTATTGCCGTGGCCCAGGCGCGTCAGCCGATGTTTTATCGCGATCACGGTATTCCCGATTCTGTGGATGGGCGTTTCGATATGATCGTCATGCATGTTTTTCTATTGCTGCGGCTCTTGAACAAGTTGGCGCGGCAAGGTACGGCGCCGCGGAGGAACGAACGTGCCAGCGATATTGCCCAGGCCCTGTTCGATGCCATGTTTGGCGACATGGACCGGTCTCTGCGCGAAATGGGCGTGTCGGATATTGCCGTGGGCAAACGGGTGAAACATATGGCAAAGGCCTTCTATGGCCGCGTGGCTGCCTATGACGAAGCTTTGGCAGAGCCAGGCGAACTTTTGAGCAAGGCATTACGCAGAAACCTTTTTGGCACCGTCGTGCCGACGCCGAGCCATGTCGAGATGATGGCGGACTATTTACGCTACCAAGCGAGGCACATGGCTTCGATATCCGAGGCGCAGTTATTGTCCGGCGATGTGCAATTTGCACTTTGGCCCGGAAAAGGCGTTGACCGGTGAATTCGATATCCGTATTTTGCGCCGGCTTTGACACCTGCTTCGTCTTTTTAATGAAGCGGTGGCGCCCGTCTAGGTCATTCATGAAGTTGGAGAATTTGCGTTGACCAATTCGCGGGCAATAGCTGAATTTAGTCGTTTAGTACCAGTCGATGCCATCGGCGTAGACGGTGCCGCGTTCAGGATGCAGGCTGACGTGCGGGAGCGTGTCGCCCTGGCCCGGCGGCTCGACCTGGAAAGCGTGGCGGATTTGCAGATGGATGTGTCGGTGCAGCGGACCGCGATAGGTCTAGTGCGGTTGAATGTTGATTTTTCAGCGAATGTGGTACAATCGTGTGTCGTGACGCTTGAACCTGTGGAGGCGAAGGTTACGGATCGTTTCTCGCTCCTTTGTGAAGGCGGGCAAAAACGGGGGAAAAAAAGCGACACCGAGGGTGAAGTTTTCGTGGATCCTTTTGGTGAGGATCCGATCGAACCCCTAGACGATGGCCGCATTGATGTTGGCGAGTTGGTCGTCCAGTATTTATCGCTTTCACTTAATCCCTATCCGCGAACGCCGGGGATCAAAAGTAGCGCGATGATCGCGAGTTTGGGGATAGAAGGAGTCGGGGCCAGCGTGGAAGTAGACATCATGGCGGCGGCGGATGAGGTGCTGGAAGACAAGGGCCCGACGGACGACAAGGGCGCACAGGAAGACCATTCGGGCGTCGGTCAGCGCGGTACGAAGCCGTTTGCTGTTCTTGAAGGATGGCGGACTGGGGCGGCGTCCTGCGGGCGGGGTGGCGACGGAAGTGGCGCTGCCTAGGCTAATTAAGCGTTGTGAATATCTGCAAAGAAATTTTGTGGTTAATTTGTGTGATGAAATAGGACAGTGACCACTGTGGTCGGTTTGAAGGTCCTGGAAAACTTGGATGAAAATGTGAAGCTATGGCTGTACCTAAGAAAAAAATTTCCGTGTCACGTCGCGGACAGCGCCGTTCCCACGATGCCTTGAAGGCCTCGGCCTACGCCGAATGCCCAAATTGCGGCGAACTGAAGAGGCCGCATCATGTGTGTGTTGCGTGCGGCTATTACAATGATCGTGAGGTCAGTGAACCGTCAAGTGCCGCGTGATCCTGACATAGCAACGCTTGGTCCACACGCGTGACCCCTGACATCACGATTTCGTTGGATGCAATGGGCGGTGATGCAGCTCCCTGCATGGTAGTTGGTGGCGCCGCACTGGCGCGCGAGAGGCATGCCAACCTGCGCTTCATTATGTTTGGTGACGAGGCCAAAATAACCCCTCTGCTGTCCCGTCATCGTATCTTGCGTGATGTTGTGAGCGTGCGCCATACCGATCAGCAAGTGAAATCGACGGACCGGCCCAGTCAGGCGCTGCGCCAGGGCCGGCAAACCAGCATGCGCCTTGCTATCAATGCGGTGGCTGATGGCGAGGCGGGTGGTGTTGTCTCTGCTGGGAATACAGGCGCGCTGATGGCCATGTCGAAATTCGTACTGAAACCCATGAAGGGAATCGACCGGCCTGCTTTATGTGGCTTCCTGCCGACCTTGCGCGGTGAAAGCGTCATGCTCGACCTTGGTGCAAATGTCGAATGTGATGAAGACAATCTAGTCCAATTCGCCATCATGGGGGCGGCCTTTGCCCGGACTATTCTGGGCCTGCCGCGCCCTACGGTAGGGCTGTTAAATGTCGGTGAAGAGGAGTTGAAGGGTAATGAGGCCGTGAAGGGCGCCGCGGCGATCCTGAATGGGGCGACTCTGCCTTTGCGCTTTCATGGCTTCGTTGAGGGCGATGATATTGCCAAGGGTACAACGGACGTGGTCGTGACCGATGGTTTCAGCGGCAATGTAGCGTTAAAGACGATGGAAGGGACCGCGACGCTGTTTTCCCAGTTCCTGCGGAGAGCCTTTAGCCAGTCCCTGATGTCAAAGGTTGGCTATATGTTAGCCAGACCAGCGATAATGGCGCTGCGGGAACGGATTGATCCCCGGCATCACAATGGGGGCGTCTTTCTGGGACTAAATGGCATCAGTGTAAAAAGCCATGGCGGTATGGATGATGTTGGTTTCGCTACGGCCATAGGCCTGGCGGTGGACATGGTAGCCGACGACCTGATCGGCCGGATCACGGCGGATATGGCGCAATTTTCCGATCATGATGAAGCACGGGATCGGGCCGTGGCGCAGTAGCATGATAAAATCTGTCTTCATAGGTTGTGGCGCGTATTTGCCGCAACGTAAAGTTAGCAACGACGAGTTGGCGGCAAAAATTGATACGTCTGACGAATGGATTTTCGCCCGTACCGGCATTACCAACCGCCATATTGCCGCGGACGGCGAGATGACCTCGGATCTTGCCTACGCGGCGGCGGTTCAGGCATTGGCGGCGGCTGGCGTGGCGGCAAGTGATTTGGATTTGATTGTCTTGGCCACCGCAACACCGGATGAAACGTTTCCCGCTACCGCAACCCGGGTGCAGGCCCGCCTGGGAGTTGCCGGTATTCCTGCTTTCGATATACAGGCGGTCTGCTCCGGTTTTATCTATGCCTTGGCCGTTGCGGATAATTTTATCAAGGCCGGACAGGCCCGCACGGTGCTGGTAATCGGCGCGGAGACGTTCTCGCGCATACTGGACTGGGAAGACCGGACTACCTGTGTGCTGTTTGGTGATGGCGCCGGCGCTGTGGTGTTGCGGGCTGAGATCAACCCGGCGGATGGCGCGCCCGCCAGTGACCAACGCGGCATTATGTCGACCCATCTGCATGCGGACGGCCGCCACCATGATATGTTATATGTCGATGGTGGACCTTCATCCACCGGTACGGCGGGCTTTCTGCGGATGCGCGGGCGCGAGGTGTTTCGCCACGCGGTCAACAATCTGACGAGCGTCGTCACAGAGGCGCTGGTGGCGAATAACCTGGCGCCTAGTGCCATAGATTGGCTGGTGCCCCATCAGGCTAACAGACGGATAATTGATCACACGGCACGGAAGCTAAAATTACCCGCCGAAAAGGTCGTGTTGACAGTGGCCGAACACGGCAATACTTCGGCGGCCTCGGTGCCTTTGGCGTTGAACGAGGCGGTTTCGGACGGTCGCATCAAGCAGGGCGATGTGATCTTGATGGAAGCCATGGGCGGTGGCTTCACCTGGGGAGCCGTGCTGGCTCGATGGTAAGCCTGCAGGGCGAATTTACTCAACTTTGGCACAATTCCTATGGTGGGTCGCGTAGCCAGTCGATATTGGCGCGAATCATCATATCACTTAAACTCTCCCTCGCATCCCTTTGATATTGACTGAAAACTTCCAGTTTGCTACATTATCAGGTGGCTAACGAGGGGGAAGAGACGTGGCAGGCAATACTGTAACGCGCGCGCAACTGAGCGAGGCCGTATACCAAGAGGTGGGATTGTCGCGTAATGAATCCGCCCAATTGGTAGAATCGGTGCTGTCCGAAATTTGTGACAGTTTAGTTCAAGGCGAGTCTGTAAAAGTTTCGTCTTTCGGCAGTTTTTCCGCTCGACAAAAAGGTGGACGCATCGGCCGTAATCCCAAAACCGGTGAAGAAGTACCCATCGCGCCCCGCCGGGTTTTAGTCTTTCGTCCCAGCCATGTACTGAAAGAACAGGTCAACCGGCATTTGAGTGGCTCTGCTCGTGAAGAGAGTGCGGTCGACTGACCGGGATTATGGCGGATTCCGTGGGCGGCACCCCTCACACACGTCGGAAAATCAAGGCACCTGGCGCCTTTCGCACCATCAGCGAGGTCGCCACGGACCTTGAGGTCCCGCAGCATGTTTTGCGTTTTTGGGAAAGCAAGTTTACGCAGGTCAAGCCGTTGAAACGAGGCGGTGGCCGACGTTACTACCGGCCCGAAGATGTCGATCTACTGCGCGGTATTCGACATCTTCTCTATTCGGACGGCTATACAATTAAAGGTGTCCAAAAGCTGCTGCGCGAAATTGGCTCGAAATCGATTATGGAGTCCGGACGCTCCCAATCGGGCGCCGGTCGGAGCGGCGCCGCAGTTGTGGCGGCGGCACGTACTCGCCGGCAAAACGGTGGCACGGAACCCCTGGCCAGCCCTCAGGCGGCGGATCCAAGTGCGCCGGGTAACACCCCGCCTGTCGGAATTGCTCCTGTTAGCGGTGACAATGCCGTTGGAGAAGCAGGTTTGACGGCGGTTCAGCGTGGAAAATTGTCGGCATTAGCGGTCGAATTGGGAGAGTTGCGAAAGATCTTACGCCGTCCCGCCACAAAAATTTAGATGCCGCTACAATAGAGTTTGTTTCGGTAGGTAGCGGCAGTTATATTCCCCGCAATACTGGATCGCTGCAAAAGGTTGGTCCGGTCACTATCGGAGCGTAGCGCAGCCTGGTAGCGCATCACACTGGGGGTGTGGGGGTCGGTGGTTCGAATCCACTCGCTCCGACCATTGGAACTGGGGGTCGGTCCGGCTGGGCCGGCCCCTTTTCCTATGATCGTTAGCTGCAATTTTATCTAATAAAACAGTTTAACCTATAACAACAATATTTTGTAATTAAACGAAAATCTGTGGACTAAGTATGACAGCTAATAACCCAGTCATCGATAGCGAAGGACGCGCAGTCGGGGCTCGTCCTATAGTGGCGGCGTGGCTATTGGTGGTCGCGGCAATGGTCGCCGCTATGGTGATGCTTGGTGGCGCCACCCGGCTAACTCATTCCGGCTTGTCCATGGTGCAGTGGCAGCCTTTGATGGGAACCCTGCCGCCGCTGAGCGACAGCGCTTGGCAGGAAACTTTCGAGAAATACAAGCAGTTCCCAGAATATAAGAAAATTAATCAAGGTATGACCCTGTCTGAATTCAAAGGCATTTTCTATTACGAATACAGCCATCGGGTTCTTGGCCGCGGCATTGGTTTGGTGTTCGCCGTTCCGTTTTTGTGGTTTCTGCTAACCGGACGGATTGAGCGCCGCCGCCGGAAAGTTCTGTACGGCTTGTTTTTGCTGGGTGGATTGCAAGGGCTTATCGGTTGGTGGATGGTCAAAAGCGGGCTGGTGGATCGGCCGGACGTCAGCCATTACCGCCTGACGGTGCATTTGGGAGTGGCGTTCCTGATCTTCGGCGCACTGGTATGGGTTGCAAATGATCTTCTCTCTAAATTCGGCGCGCAGGCCGTTGCAACGGACGCGGTTCGCGGACTGCGCGCCTGGTCCTGGATAGCCGTCGCCGTGGTGTTTTTGCAGGTTTTGTCAGGAGGTTTGGTGGCGGGTCTGGATGCCGGTTTTGTTTATAACAGTTTCCCCACGATGAATGGATACTGGCTACCCCCAGAGTTAGCCGAAATGTCGCCTTGGTGGATGAATATGTTTGAAAATGTGGTCACGGTGCAATTTGACCACCGCATCGGGGCTGTTATCTGCACCGTGCTGTTACTTGGACTTTGGTTCAAAGCACGGACCCTGGCGCTTGGCCGGGCGGCCCGGCTGGCTCTTATTCTGATGCTCGTCGCGTTGGCCCTCCAATTGGCGCTGGGTGTATCGACCTTGCTTTTGATCATACCAGTGTGGCTGGCCGTACTGCATCAGGGCGGTGCGTTGTTGTTGTTCGCGACCTCAATGCACTTCGCCTTGTGCCTGCGCAGAACAACTTAAAAAGATAGATAGGTAATGGAAGAATTGACCCTGTTGTATGTAACCTGCGCCAATGGCGACGAGGCCAAGACCATTGCGCGCGCCCTTGTCGGTGATCGCCTGGTCGCCTGCGCCAATATTCTGGGACCCATGACTTCGATCTATCGCTGGAATGGCGAAGTTGCGGAGCAAGAGGAAGTGGCGATGTTATTGAAGACCCGCAGCGACATGACCGCGCATGTGGCGGAACGGGTCAAGGCCATGCATTCCCATGATCTGCCTTGTGTCGTCGGCCTACCCATACAGGGTGGTAACCCCGAGTTTCTGACTTGGCTGCGCCGCGAGATCGATTGAGCTAAAATGAGACAGTCTGCACTGACGCCCGCGCCGACGGCCAAGGTAGCCCTGGGATTTGCCAGCGTGGCGCATACCTATTCCCACATGTTCGTGCTGTTTTTTGCAACAGTCGTTTTGGTGCTGGAGCGGGTGTGGGGGGTACCTTATGCTGAACTATTCGCGCTTTCCATTCCTGGTGCGGTGATGTACGGCTTGGCGGCGCTGCCGGCGGGATGGTTGGCGGACCGCTGGAGTGCCGCGGGCATGATCGCGATATTTTTCATCGGTACCGGCGTGGCATCGATTTTGACCGGTCTGGCCACCGGGCCCTGGCAACTGGCTGCCGGGTTGACGGCGATCGGCACATTTTCCGCAATCTATCACCCGGTCGGCGTGCCCTGGTTGATCAAGCACAGCCGCAATCATGGTCGCGCTCTGGGCATCAATGGCGTGTTCGGATCCGGCGGCACAGCCATTGCGGCCATAGTGGCCGGCGGGCTGGCCGATCTATGGGGATGGCGGGCCGCATTTATGGTGCCCGGTCTGTTCTGTCTGGCCACCGGCGCCGCCTTTATCATGGCCTGGCGCATGGGCTTGATCATTGAAGGGGAAGGCGAGGCCTCGCCCGCGCCGCCGTCCGATGCCGGTAATCGCCGCCGCGCCTTTTCCATGCTGGCCGTTACCGTGGTCTGCAGCGGCTTGATTTATCAAGTGACCGCCTATGCACTGCCCAAGGTATTTGCCGAGCGGCTGTTTGATTTTGTCGGCGATTCCGTATTGGGCATCGGCGGCATTGTCAGCCTGTGCTACCTGGTCTCTTCCGCCAGTCAGATATTGGGCGGCGAAATGGCTGATCGCATGTCGCGCAAGGCAGTTTATGCGGCCTGTCAGTTTTTACAGGTGCCCATCTATGCCGTGGCTTTCGCCGTGATTGGCCCGGCCCTGATACCCCTGGCTGCATTGATGATCAGCCTGAATCTGATGGCTCAACCGGCGGAGAATGCCTTGCTGGCTCGTTACACGCCTTTGAACTGGCGGGGCAAGGTGTTTGGCGTGAAATTCTTGCTGACCCTGGGGGTCTCTTCCATCGGTCTGTCTCTGGTGCCATTGATACATGCTTTGACCGGCAGCCTGGATGGCCTGTTCATCCTGTTGGGCTTGGCCGCTGGATTGAGTTTCCTGGCGGCCGCTGCATTACCCAGCGAACGGCCGACATTGACGGTGACCGCCGAAGCCGGCGATTAGACTATTCGTTCAGTTCCGGCGCTATATTGCGCAGTGGGGGCCGTTCGCCGTCGAATGACAATGGCAAACCGGTCAGGGCTATGCCGTAGCCCGTGTCCTGCAGAATATCCAAAGCCTGGGTCTGGGGATGGGCGACGACTTCACCGGCATGCTGGATAGGCGCGTTGGGAACGCCGGCCTGATCCAGGCGTTCCTGCCAGTGGGCCCGTGTCTCGGCCTTGAAGATTGGCATCAGCAGTGCGTTCAACTCGTCGCGGTGGCTGGCGCGGGCGGGATTATCGGCGAAGCGCGGATCGCTCAACCATTCATTGCGCCGCAACTCCTTGGCCAGATTTTGAAACAGCCGGTCGTTGGAGGCCGCCACCACGAGATAGCCGTCGGCGCAGTCATAGGCTTGATAAGGCATGATACCGCGTACGCCAGAGCCATGACGTTGCGGTATATCGCCGGCAACCTGCACATCGGCGTTGTAATAGGCGGTCCAGCCAAGGGCGGTTTCGTACAGGGACGTATCGATGATGCCGCCTCGGCCGCTTTCATAGCGCCGCGTCAGGGCCGCCAGAATGCCGATGGCGCTCCACATGCCCGTTCCCATATCGACGACTGAAATGCCGGCCCGGACGGGCGCCTGCCCCTCCTCACCGGTAACCGCCATAATGCCGCCGAAGGCCTGCATCAGCGCATCGAAACCGGGCCGCCCTGCCATCGGTCCCTTGGCGCCAAAGGCCCAAAGATTGCAGTAAATCAGGCGTGGGTTTTCCTCCGTCATGGCCTGGGCGCCAAGGCCCAGCCCATCCGCCACGCCCGGACGAAGATTCTGCAGCACGACGTCCGTATCCGAGACGATCCGCTGGCGCAGTGCGGCCAGCGCCTTCGCATCCTTGAAATCGACGGTGATCGAGGTTTTATCCCGATTGATGGTTTGAAACACAGTGGCCACGCCGCGCCAGAATGGCGGGCCCCAGCGGCGCGCGTCGTCGCCGCCTTCCGGCCGTTCCACCTTCACCACATCAGCGCCCAAGGCCGCCAATATCCAGGTGCCATAGGGGCCGGATACATTGCTGCCCAACTCAATAACACGGACGCCGGCGAGGGGAAGGGGCTGGTTCATGATCTCTGCTCCGTCGTTACAGCACTCAGGCTGATGATATTGGCCGGAAAGTATCGACCCATGGCGAATTTGGATGCCACCATGTTACGATTCAAAAAGGCCGCCACTACCGCGCCCAGTATCGTCCTTGTTGCCATCCTGGCCGCCGGGGTGGCCGTGGGGATGATGCAAGCCCAGGCCGCTATGAAGATGGCGGGACGTAGGTAATCTCCAGCACTTCAATCTCTTCCAGGCCTGACGGGGTACGCAATTTGACGATGTCGCCTTCCGAGGCTTTATGCAGCGCGCGCGCGATGGGGGCGAGCCAGCTGACCTCGCCATGATCGTGGCGGGCTTCGTCGGCGCCGACGATGCGTACTGTGCGTTCCACCTCGTTGCCGTCCAGGTAGGTCACCGTGGCGCCAAAGAAGACCTGTTCGCGGTTCTTTTGCCGACTTTGATCCACCACTTCGGCGATTTCCATACGTTTCATCAAGTACCTGATCCGTCGGTCGATCTCCCGCAGTCTTTTCTTGCCATAGAGGTAGTCTCCGTTTTCCGAACGGTCGCCATTGCCGGCCGCCCAGGAAACGACGTTGACCACCTTTGGCCGCTCCTCCCGGCGCAATTGGCGCAGTTCTTCCATCAGGCGCGCGTGGCCTTCCGGTGTCAGATAATTCTTGGCGCCAGAGGGGAGGGTGGCCGCCATCTCGGGCAGGTCCTCTTCCTCGGTACCGTCGGTTTCTTTCGTGAACGCCTTGCTCATGCACAATATTCTCCGCAGAAAACAATGCCATATGCATTAGACTAAGGGCAGCAAATTTTCCAAGCGCGGAGCAGGCCGGTGGATTACGTTAGTGTCGAGGATGCCAAGCATAAAGCTGGACTGCGTTTGGCGCTTACCATGGGAGTGCCGGGTCCGTGGAGCCAGGCGGCAAAATACATCTTTGAACACAAGAGCGTTCCCTTCATCGCGGTCGGCCAGATGGGCGCCCGCGAAAATGCCGCGCTGTATGACTGGACGGGCCATCGCAACGCCCCGGTCGCGGTTTATGAGGACGAGGCGCCGCGGGTGGGCTGGTACGAGATCATCATGCTCGCGGAACGGATCGCACCGTCACCCAGTTTGCTGCCCCATGGCGCCGCCGCTCGGGCCGAGATGTTCGGTCTGATTACCGAGATCGCTTCTGAAGGTGGCCTGGCCTGGCAGCGGCGGCTGCAGATGATCAACATAATGTATGCTGCCTCGGACGATCCCAAGGTACGCCAGACGCCGGATGTCCTGGCCGCCCGCTATGGTCATGGACCCGCCGGGGCGGAACAGGCCGGGGCCGTTTGCGACGATATCCTGGCCATGTTGGCCGACAAGCTGCGGGCGCAGGCGGCGGGCGGCAGCAAATATTTTGTCGGCAACGACTTCACCGCCGCCGATTTGTACTGGGCCTGTTTTTCGCAATTGGTCGCGCCCATGGCCGAGGATCTGAACCCCATGCCGATGCGGCTGCGTGTCGTCTACGAAGCCCCAAAGATGCTGACGATAGATCCTATACTGATCGACCACCGCGACGAAATATACGCCCGACATTTGAGTTTGCCGCTCGATTTCTAGAGTGGCAAAAGCATCAGGATTTTCAAATTGGCGAGGATAACAACATGAAGATATTGGGAATTTCTGGCAGCCTGCGGGAAAACTCTTTCAATACGGCCCTGCTGCGCACGGCACGGAAACTTGCGCCCGTCGGCATGGAGATCGAGATCGCCGATCTTACTGGCATCCCCCCCTACAATGAGGACGTCTATGCCTATGGCTTCCCGGCGGCCGTCGAGACTTTTCGCGGACAAATCGCCGCCGCCAACGGGCTGTTGATCGCCACGCCGGAGTATAATTATTCCTATTCTGGCGTGTTGAAAAACGCCATCGATTGGGCCTCACGCCCGCCGGAACAACCGTTCAACGGCAAGGCTGTTGCCATGATGGGCGCCAGTGCCGGCCGGTTGGGAACGGCACGGGCGCAATATCATCTACGCCAAGTGTTTGTGTTCCTCAACGGTCACGTGGTCAATAAACCAGAAGTCATGGTTGGCGGCGCCGGGCAGGCGTTTGACGCCAAAGGTACCCTGCTTGACGATGGCGCGAAGGAGTTGATTGGCCAACTGCTGGTCTCTCTGCAGGACATGAGCGGACGCATGGCTTCAGCCTGACGGCGTCCGTCTGATTATTGCTGTGTTAGAATGCCTGCCATGACCCAATTCCTATCCGCTATCGTTGCGTTTGTGATTGCTGTGCTGGGAGCCACGTCAGGGGCGGCGTTTGACGAGATTGATCAGACCGGACAGAATCGCTTCAAGGCCATGAAATCGTGCTCCGGCTGCCATCTTTTGCAGGCGCCGCCGGGCGGGAAAGTCAAGATGATCGGCGCGAATTTAAAGGGTGTGGATCTGCGCAGATTGAATTTAGAGGCGGCCGACTTGCGCCGCGCCGATTTGCGTGGCGTGAATTTGGAAAAGGTCAATCTGGCCAAGGCAAGACTGAAAGGTGCGCTTCTACGCGGCGCGAATTTAAAGCAGGCTGATTTACAGGGGGCCGGATTGGCCTGGGCGATTTTGCGCGACGCCAACCTAAATGGCGCTGATTTGCGCGGCGCCGATTTGACCCTGGCTGATCTGACCCGCGCACCAATGGAAAATGCGCAGTTACACGGCGCTATTCTGTGTCGGACGACCATGCCGTCGGGTGTGATCAAAAACCCTGATTGTCAGTGGTGGAAGGCTGAACGGCAAAGTGACGACAGTAATGAAACGGCGGAGATAACGGCGAACCCGCTGCACGAAGCCTTCGCGCCACCGCGTCTGCCTGCTGTCAAGCCGGCGGGGAAGAGCGACGCTGATTTCAATATTACGGCGTATCTGGGCCGCATGTTTAGCAACCTAGCGACCATTCCCGATCATGCGGAAGCGAGCTCCCGGTAAAAAAATTTGAGGCGGCCTCGAAGGCTGCCCTAGTCACGCAGTTCCCGGCGCAGAATTTTGCCGACCGGTGATTTAGGCAATTCATCGATGAAGACGATTTGCCTGGGTACTTTGTAGGCGGTTAGGTTTTCCCGGCAAAAGGCAACGATATCATCGCTGGTAATGTCTGCATCGGGCTTTTTTACTACAAACAATTTTACCGCTTCGTCCGTGCGCGCGTCGGGCACCCCGATGCAGGCGGCTTCCAGCACCCCCTCCATATTGGCGACGACCGCCTCCACCTCGTTGGGATAGACGTTGAAGCCTGATACGACGACCATATCCTTCTTCCGATCGACGATTTTAAAACGGCCTTCCTCGGTCAGTATGGCGATGTCTCCGGTGCAAAAATAACCATCCGCCGTGGTCACGGCCGCGGTCTCTTCCGGCTTGCGCCAATAGCCCTGCATGACCTGGGGTCCTTTGACGCAAAGTTCGCCCGGCTCGCCCATGGCGACCTCGACGCCATCCGCATCACGCAGTGAGATCTCTGTTGAGGGCATGGGGATGCCGATCGTCGCGGTAAATTCATCCCGTCCCGCAACATTGAATGTGACCACGGGCGAGGTTTCCGACAGTCCATACCCCTCGGTGATATGCAGGCCCGTAACCTCACGCCATTTGTTGGAGATTGCCGCCTGTATCGCAGTGCCGCCACCGCCCGCCAGACGGAACGTTGAAAAATCGATCTCGCTGAAACCCGGCGTATGCAACAGACCATTGAACAATGTATTGACCCCGGTCAGGACCGAAAACTTTGAGGTGGCCAATTCCTTCACAAACCCAGGCATGTCCCGTGGATTGGTAATCAGGATGTTGCGTCCGCCCTTGGTAAAGTAGGACAGGCAATTCACCATTAGCGCAAAGATGTGATACAGCGGCAGGGCGGTGATCACCACTTCCTCGCGCTCGCGGATGTCGGCACCCAGGGACAGGGTGAACTGCAAAATATTGGCCACTAGATTGCGGTGCGTCAGCGCCGCCCCTTTGGATAGGCCGGTGGTGCCGCCGGTGTATTGCAGGAACAGCAAGTCTTCGCCCGAGATGTCGACGGGCGTGAAGGAGAGCTTTTCACCTGCCGCCAGGGCCTCGGAAAATGTTACTACATTGGACAGGCGTTCGTCCGTGGGTGGACTGGGGAGGGCGCTGTTGCCGCAATCGCCCAGATTGGCGACGATGACGTTTTTGATTCTGGTGTTGGAGATAATTTCCGCCAGCACGGGCGTAGAGCCCGAGAAAATTACGATGGTATCGGTGTCCGCGTCGTTTAGCTGATGCTGCAGTTCACGCGCGGTATACAGTGGGTTGACGTTGACTTGCACCAGGCCGGCCCGCATGTTGGCGAACAAGGTCACTGGAAAGGCCAAGACGTTGGGTGACATGATGGCGACCCGGTCGCCTTTTTTCAGGCCCAGATGTCCTTGCAAATAGGCTGCCAGGTTCCCGGACAGGCGGTCGATATCAGCAAAACTTAAATCAGCGCCAAAATTGCTGAAGGCCGGCGCGTCGCCATATTTGGCGATGGCTTCCTGTGACATGGCCCAGGTTGAAGGATAGGCATCGGCGTTGATCACGTGAGGTACGCCTGCTTTGTAGTGCTTGATCCACGGTTTGTCCGTCATCTTTTACCTACCCCATTGGCTTGGTCGCCACAGTCCCGCAGCGTGGCGAAAGGCCTAGGATATCGCGAAACCCAACCGCTGCGTACAAAAACTTCGTGAACGGATTGCCGCCATAAACGGGCGAAATGGACGATTCCTTCGCCGACAAAACTCGGATAGGGTTGGATGATGAGCAACGAATTGCAAGATCCGGGAAATCAGCACGCGCTTGTCCGTCTCGATCGCGAGGGGGCGGTGGCGACCTTGATCCTGAACCGGCCGGACAAACTGAACCCTTTGGACAGCGCCACGATTAGCTTTTTGCGTGACATGGTGACGGATTTGGAAGAGCGTCCGGAAATCCGTGTGGTCCGCCTGACTGGCGCGGGAAAGGCATTTTCAGCCGGCGGTGATTTGGCGGGATATTTGTCCTTGTACCAATCGCCGGCGGCGTTCAGGGGTTTTTTGGAGCGTTTCCACGATCTACTGGATTGCATGGAACGCTCGGCCAAGATTTATATGGCGGTCGTGAATGGGGCTTGTGTGGCGGGCGGATTGGAACTGCTGTTGGCCTGTGATGTTGCCGTGGCGGGGAAGAGCGCCCGGATCGGCGATGGTCATCTGAATTTCGGCCAGTTGCCGGGCGCCGGAGGCTCGCAGCGTCTGCCTCGGGCCATTGGCGCCATGGGGGCGAAATTTCTCATGCTCAGCGGCGAAATATTGGATGCGGCGGCGGCGGAACGCCTTGGCCTCGTCAATCGGGTTTTCCCCGATGCGGAGTTGGCCTCGCGATCCATGGCCTTGTGTCAAGCCATCGCCAGGCACAGCCCGGCAGGTCTGAAAGGCGCGAAGTATCTGGTCAACGCAGGTCTGCGCGATGATCTACAAGCGGGCCTGCGGCTGGAACTTGAGTTTGTGCATCACTATGCCACGACAGAGCCTGACGCCATGGAGGGCCTGGTGGCCTTTAAGGAAAAGCGGCCGCCGGTTTTCGGCGGGTAGAAAAGGGGAGCATGGCGTAAATGTGGGCGCTAAAAGATAAATATGCCATCGTCGGCACCGGCTATACGGATTATTCCAAGAACTCCGGGACAACGGTTCTGAACCTGGCCACGGAGGCCTGCCTGAACGCCGCGAACGACGCGGGTCTGCCGCCGGAAGAGATCGACGGCCTGGTCAGTTTTCAATTCAACGACTCCGTTCCCGCGACGTCGGTTGCCGCCGCCATGGGAATCCCGGCGGCGCGGTATGCGGTTGATATCGCGGGGGGCGGGAATGCCGCTAACCTGGTCATTTTATCCGCGATCGCCGCAATCGAAGCCGGTTTGGCAAAGCATGTTCTATGCTATCGCGCCATGAATGGGCGCTCGGGCTTTCGCCTGGGCGGCGGGCGGGCGATGCAGGCCCATGGCATCACCCAATTCACGGCGCCGTTCGGCTGGATCACCTATCCTCAGGCGATGGCCATGTGGTGCCGCCGCCATATGATCAAATATGGTACGACGACGGACCAGTTGGGTGCCATCGCTGTAACCTTTCGCGATAACGCCGTCCTGAATCCCCGGGCCATGCAACGCCAACCCATCACCCTTGACGACTATCGCGCCGCGCGTCCCATCGTCGATCCCTTCCGCATGTTGGATATCTGTCTGGAAAGCGACGGCGCCTGTGCCGTCTTGGTGACGTCCGCCGCGCGCGCCAAGGATCTGCGCCACAAGCCGGTCTACGTCATGGGGGGCGCCTATGGCGGCGGCGCAAATCAGGGCGACGATCTGTTTGATTGTCTGCGCTGGGCCGACCATTCGGAAAACTATGCCGCCTATATTGCCGATGATCTATGGGCCGGCGCCGGGGTGGGCCCCGAGGACGTGGACGTGGCCGAAATTTATGACTGCTTCACCTACAGCGTGGTGGCGCAATTGGAAGGCCTGGGGTTTTGCCGACCTGGTGAAGGGCCTGATTTTGTCCAGGGCGGGCGTATCGCCCGGGATGGCGCGTTACCCCTGAACACCCACGGCGGCCTGTTGTCCGAGGCCTATATTCATGGCCTCAACCATGTGGTGGAAGCGGTGGATCAGCTGCGCGGCGATGCCGGGGCCCGGCAGATCCCGGAGGCCGAGATCGCCTTGACCACCGCCGGGGCCATGACCTGCGGCTCGGCCCTGGTGTTGCGGCGTTGAAGGGGAGGGGAGCCATGTATAACAAGCCCTTGCCCGTACCGGATGCCGATACAAAACCATTCTGGAATGGTTGCCGCGAGGGGCGCCTGTTGGTGCAGTGCTGTACGGCCTGTGGGGCCAGGCGCCTGCCTCCGGAACGCTTTTGTCCCCATTGCCATAGCGCCGATAGCACCTGGCAACCGGTCAGCGGCCGGGGCCGGATTTACAGCTGGATCGTGGTGCGCCACCCGGTACCCGACGATGTCTATGGCGGAGATGTGCCCTATGTGGTGGCTTTGATCGACCTCGCGGAAGGGGTGCGCATCGCCTCCAACCTTGTTGCCTGCGACGTGGACGCCGTGACCGCGGACATGCTGGTGGAGGTTGTGTTCGAAGCGGTGACGGAGACGGTGACCTTGCCGAAATTCCGGCCGGTCTAGGCTGGCCGGCTCAATCCGCCAGTAGATTTCGGCTTTCACCCGGCAGGCGCACCGTCAGACCGTCCAATTCCGTGGTCATGACGATCTGGCAGCCCAGACGCGAGGTGCGCGTCAGGCCATAGACCAGATCCAGCATATCGTCCTCTTCCTCCCTGGGCAGGGGGAGTTTGTCGTTCCAATCTGGATCTACGATGACATGGCAGGTGGAACACGCCATGTTGCCTTCGCAGGCGCCCTCCATATCGATGTTATTGCGGATAGCGATTTCCATCACTGAATCCCCAACCGGCGCCTCGACCTCGCGTTGCTGTGCGCCGTCCGCACTGACAAAAATCATATGGAACGAAGGCACGCTCACGGGCGCTCAGGCGGCGTTGGCGTGGGCACTATTTCGGCGGTAGATTTCCGCCCATGCGGTGAGAAAACGCTCGATTTCCGCAGCGGTGGTTTCGCGGCCAAGGCTGACCCGTATGGCGGTCATGGCTTCATCCATGGCTATACCCATGGCGTCCAGGACATGGCTGGCGGCAACCTTGCCCGATGAACAGGCAGAGCCGGCGCTGACCGCAATGCCGGCCAGATCCAAGGCCATCACCTGGGTATCGGAGCGGACGCCAGGCATGGTCACGCATGAGGTATTGGGCAATCTCGGCACCCCGCCGCCGATCACCCTGCGGGTCGGGGCGATATCGGCCAAACGGTCCTCCATGTTGTCGCGCAGCTGGGCGAGTTCCGTGAACTGCGCCAATTCACCAGCCACCAACCGGGCGGCTTCGCCAAAGGCAGCGATGCCGGCAACATTTTCCGTGCCGGATCGGCGGCCCATTTCCTGGCCGCCGCCAACTATTTGCGCAAAAACGGTACGTTCTTCACGCATCACAAGGGCGCCAACCCCTTGCAGGCCACCGATCTTGTGGGCCGACAAAGAGAACAGATCAACCCCTAATTCCTCGATATTGACGGCGATCTTGCCTGCGCCCTGGATACCGTCGCAATGTACCAGTGCATTGTGCGCGTGGGCGATTTTCACGGCTTCCGCTACCGGTTGGATGACGCCGGTTTCATTATTGGCCAGCATCAGGGAAACCAGGGTCGGCCCGTCGCATGCAGCAAGGGCGGCTTCCAGGGCCGCTAAATCCAGACGGCCCTGATGGTCCACGTCCACGATCGCCGCGCCAGGGTCAAGCAACAGAGCCGGCGCCAGGATGGCGCCATGTTCGATGCCGGAGACAATTAAATGGCGGGAGCCAAAACCGCGCAGAGCCAGATTGTCTGCTTCCGTGCCACCACCGGTGAATATGACATTTCTGGCCTGGGCTCCGATCAGGTCCGCGACCTGCTGGCGCGCGGTGTCGACACGGGCGCGCGCCTTGCGGCCGGCCTGGTGCACGGATGACGCATTGCCCACGGTGGCCAGGATCTCGCCAACCAAAGCAATCACCTCGGGCCGGGCCGGCGCCGTGGCGTTATAGTCCAGGTAGATCGGTTCGACCGCCGTCATAATGTCTTCCTAGTTATTTCGTTCCGTGCAGCCGCTGCTGTCGGCGTCATCATCGTCGTCAACATCGTCATAGGGGGCGGTCAATTTTCCCAATTCCCAATCCACATTGCTGGGATCGTTCAATCGCCGTTCCAATTCTTCAACCTGCATGGACAGACCCTGGACCTTATCCAAAAGTGCATCGATCACGCGTTGTACCGGATCGGGAATATCTGCCTCGGTGCCATAGGCGGCAAAGCGAACATCGGCGGTCTCGTCGTCGGCGGCCCGGCCACGGGCGATCCTGGCCGGTATGCCGACAACCGTTGCACCTGGCGGTACATCGCGCAAGGCAACGGAATTCGCCCCAACCCTGGCGCCCGCGCCAATAGTAATTGGGCCCAGAATTTGCGCGCCAGAGCCAACGATGACGTCGTCGCACAAGGTTGGGTGGCGTTTGCGCTGGCGTTGGGAATCTGCATCAACGGATGGTGCGATGCCGCCTAGCGTGACGTCATGATACAAGGTGACGTTGTTGCCAATTTCCGCGGTTTCACCGATTACAACACCAAAACCATGATCAATAAAAAAGCCTTTGCCAATCTTTGCACCAGGGTGAATTTCAATCCCTGTCAGCATGCGTCCAATATGGGAAATTACCCGGCCCAGCAAAAAAAACTCTCTCTGCCAGAACCATTTGGCAAGACGGTAATAGACCACCGCGTGAAAACCGGGATAAGCCAGAATGACTTCCAACTTGGAACGCGCCGCCGGGTCGCGCGCCATGCAGGCCGCGATGTCTTCTCTAAAGGTCTCGAACATGATGCATCTCCGCACTGCTTGTGCTGTCGCAACCCCTAGCGGCAACGATATTGACCCGGCCCAGGTTTCCGCTTGCCAAAAAACGACCGCATTTTAGCAGGCCGGCGAACCTCGGCTACCGTCTAACCTAGTTAGACTGATCCAATTGTTCAAGATGCCGCGTATCGGCTGTCAGTAGCGAATGATATGTCCGGATTTTGTAGCAGACGATATGTCCGGTCTTTGGAAGCGTTC
>JAQBYC010000076.1 GCA_027623205.1 Pseudomonadota bacterium
AAATCGTACGAATAGGGCGGCCGGGCGAGGGAGGGGCTGGCCGGGCGCGCTAGCTGAAAGAGCGAGGCTTCGATCATGGAATTCAAAGATCTGATCTATACCGAAAAGGACGGCGTGGCGACAATCACCATCAACCGTCCGGAAAAATACAACGCCTTTCGCAACCAGACGGCGGAAGAATTAATCAAGGCCTTCAATCTGGCCGGTTGGAACCCTGATATCGGCGTCGTGGTCCTGACCGGCATTGGTGACAAGGCCTTTTGTACCGGCGGCGACCAATCGGCGGATTCCCACGAAGGCAGTTATGGCGGCCGGGGCACCACGGGAATGCCGGTGGAAGAACTGCACACCATTATCCGCGATATCCCCAAGCCGGTGATCGCCCGGGTCAACGGCTATGCCATCGGCGGCGGCCATGTCCTGCATATCCTGTGCGATCTGACCATCGCCTCGGAAAATGCCATATTTGGCCAGGTCGGACCCGGCATGGGTTCAGTCGATCCCGGTTTTGGCACCGCCTACATGGCGCGCCTGGTGGGAGAGAAAAAGGCGCGGGAAATCTGGTATCTGTGCCGCCGCTATTCGGCCCGGGAAGCCATGGACATGGGCCTGGTCAACACGGTGGTGCCATTCGACAAGCTGGACGAGGAAGTGGATATCTGGTGCCAGGAAATCATGGCCAAAAGCCCTACCGCCCTGGCCATCGCCAAACGCAGCTTCAATGCGGAGACGGAACATATTCGAGGTCTGGGCGTATTGGGCTTCCAATCTGTCAAAGCCTATTACGAGACCGCGGAATCAAAAGAGGGCGTAAACGCCTTCCGTGAAAAGCGCAAACCGGACTTCCGTAAATATCAACCGCGCTGATGGCAATGGTCCCATTCCGGATCATACACTGTCCGAGAGGGTGTGAAAGCTATGATCCCTACTGACGAACAGATCATGATCCGCGATATGGCGCGGGCATTCGCCGCGGAACAGATTGCCCCCTATGCGGCGGCGTGGGAGGACAATGCGCATTTTCCACGGGATATCTTCACGGCCATGGGCAAACTGGGCCTGATGGGCATGACGGTGCCGCCGGAATGGGGCGGCGCCGGACTCGACTATGTAACCTACGCCATGGCATTGGAGGAAATTGCCGCCGCCGATGGCGCCGTGGCTATCGTGATGAGTGGCCATAATTCCGTCGGCTGCATGCCGATACTGGAATTTGGCACCTTGGCGCAAAAGCAGCGTTATCTGCGCGCCCTGGCCCAGGGCGAGATTCTTTGCGCCTTTGCCCTGACCGAGGCCAAGGGTGGCTCGGACGCGGGCGCCTTGACCACCCGGGCGGTGCGCGACGGGGACGGCTATGTCATCAATGGCAGCAAGCAATTCATCACGACGGGCAAGAATGCCGATCTCACCCTGGTCTTCGCGGTTACCGATCCGGAACAAGGCAAGCGCGGCATTTCCGCCTTTATCGTGCCCACGGACACGCCCGGCTACGAGGTGGTACGACTGGAGGCGAAGATGGGCCTGAACGCATCCGATACGGCGCAATTGGCCTTCAACGACATGCGCGTACCTCACGATGCCCTGTTGGGGGCCGAAGGCCAGGGTTATCGCATCGCCCTGGGTAATCTAGAGGGCGGCCGTATCGGTATTGCGGCGCAATCACTGGGCATGGCGCGGGCGGCCTTTGAAGTGGCCTTGGCCTATGCGCAAGAGCGGGAAGCCTTTGGCAAGCCGATCTTTGAGCATCAGGCGGTGGCCTTTCGCCTGGCCGATATGGCGACCCAATTGACCGCCGCGCGGCAGTTGATCTGGCACGCGGCGGCCTTGCGCAGCGCCGGCCAAAAATGCCTGACGGAAGCCTCAATGGCAAAACTGTTCAGTTCGGACATGGCCGAAAAAGTCTGCTCCGACGCCATGCAGACCTTGGGCGGCTATGGCTATTTGCGTGACTTCCCCGTGGAACGCTATTATCGCGGGGTGCGCGGCGCCCGCATTTACGAAGGCACCAACGACATCCAAAAACTGGTCATCGCCCGTGATCTGGTGGCCGGGTAGCGCGATTCTCAGTTAATTGGAGTCGCCAACGCGGCTTAAGTAATTGGCTCAATTACTCTACTCTGAAGATTTTGAGCACATCTGGATCAAATGTGTTTTAGGTTTTGTTCGAAGCCAATCCAAGCCAACCGACGAATTTCGGAACTGGGGAATGATCCATGGATATCGCGTTATCCGATGACCTGCGGGCTTTCCAGGGCCAGGTGCGGGATTTTCTGCATGGCAGCCTGACCCCGGAGATCCGCGAGGCGGCGCGCTTGAGCACCACCATATTGGCCGCGCACGGCGCCACCCAGGACTGGCACCAAATTATGTTTCGCCAGGGCTGGGCGGCGCCATCCTGGCCAACGGAACATGGCGGTCCCGGTTGGGACCCCATGCGACGCTATCTGTTCGCAGTAGAATACGCCCGCGCCGGGGCACCCCGCCTGTCGCCCCTAGGGCTGGGCATGGTGGGGCCGGCCATCATGGGTCATGGCAGCGCGGCGCAGCAGGCGTTCTATCTGCCGCGCATCCTGTCGGGGGAAGATGTCTGGTGCCAAGGTTATTCCGAACCGGGCGCGGGCTCCGACCTGGCCTCTTTGCAATGCCGGGCCGTGCGGGATGGTGACGATTATATCGTCAACGGCAGCAAGACCTGGACCACCAACGCCCATCACGCCAACCGTATGTTCTGTCTGGTGCGTACGGATACCACCGGCAAGCCTCAGGCGGGGATCAGCTTTTTGCTGTTGGCGATGAACAGCCCCGGCATCCGGGTTGCGCCGATCCATATCCTGGGCGGCGATCACGAATTCAATCAGGTCTTTTTCGACGATGTACGGGTGCCGCAACAAAACCGGGTGGGCGCGGAAAACGACGGCTGGACTGTGGCGAAGTATCTGCTGGAGTTCGAACGAGGCGGCTCGGCCCATGCCGCCGCCTTGCGGGCCAGCCTGGATGAGGTGCGGCGCATGGCCCGCGGGCGCCGGGATAGTGACGGCCAAAGCCTGTTGGCGGAAGCGGATTTTGCCCGCAATCTATCTGCCCTGGAGATCGAACTGACCACTCTCGAATTTACCGAGCACCGCACCATGGCGGAGATCGCCAAGCGCGGCCGGCCCGGCCCGGCGTCATCCATGTTGAAGACGCGGGCAACCGAGGTGCAACAGGCGGTCAGCGAATTGGCCATGGGGGCGATCGCCTATTACGCGGCGCCCCATCAGCCCGAGGAACGCCTGCCCGGGGCCAATCTGGAAGCCATTGGCCAGCGCGATGAGATGTCGGTAACGGCGCGTTATCTGAATGATCGCGCCGCCTCCATCTATGGCGGCTCGAACGAAATTCAACGCAACATCATGGCCAAGCTGGTGCTGGGTCTGTAATACCGATCCGCGGCTAAAGCAGGAACACCAGGACCAGCAGCAGGGCCACCGCCATATTGGGTAGATCCGAAAGTGTCGGCATGAATTCTACGCCTTCTCAGAAACGCCCTCTGTCTGGAATATGGCTGAATTGTTGCGGCGGTACAGTGACGGCAATCACCAGAGCAGCAAAAACCGATACTACGCAATTGGATCAATCGTGGTTCCGGCTGTTGGCGAAGCGGCGATAGCTCCGCACGGCAAGGCCTGAAATGCCGTCGGGCATGAAATAGATCACCAGCAAAGTCGCGAAGCCAAAGGGTGGTATTGCCGCAGCGGCCGGTATGTTACCGGCGACGGCGGGCAGGTACAGGACCAGCAGACTACCGAGCAGCGCGCCCCAGACGGAACGGAAGCCGGCTGCAACGGCGCCGATCAACAACAGAATGGAAAAGAACAGGCCATAGGAGTCCGGCGCCACGAAATCCGCCAGCAGCCCGGTCAAGGCGCCGCCGATGCCGGCGTACATGGCGGATACGCCGAAAATGGTGGTTTTGAACATGGCCACATTGATGCCCATGGGCGCGGCGGCGATCTCGTTATCGCGGATGGCGGCCAGCGCCCGACCGGATCGGCTGTTGAACAGATTGCCGGCAAGCAGAAAAAGCGGGACCATGATGGCGAGGGTAACAAAGTACCAATATTGATCGTCGTTCAACCCCAGCCAGGGGGGCGGGGCCGGACGGTCCAGATAAACGCCGCTGACGCCCCCGGTCCAATCCTGAAAAACTTCATGCTTCAAGACCTGGGGTACGACCAGGGACAAACTCCATGTCATCAGGATCAGATGCATCATGCCAAGGCGTAACGCCGGCCAGCCGAATAGAAAGCCGGCGACAAACGAGACCATGGCGGCCACTGGCAGCGCGCTATATGCGGACAGCCCGCCATGATTCATGGCGATGGCGGTGCTGTAGGCGCCAATGGCAAAAAAAGCGCCGTGGCCGATGGAAAACTGCCCACTCAACCCGGTCAGCAGATTAATTCCCAGAATAGCCATGGCCAGCGCCCCGACCAGGGCCAAGGTATAGGTGGTGTAGTTATCCAGAACGAACGGCAGCGCCAGCGCAAGCACCAGAAACAGAGCAAGGGCAGCGCGCTTCCAGGAAACGGGAACGGCGCCTGGATCTTTCCGGGCACGGTGCCGGATGTTGCTGCTGCTATTCACCCCGGCAGCCGGTAGCGGAAAACCCGGACGTGAGGGGAACGATCGCGCCAAGGCTGCCGCCACGGACAGCCATGCCGACCGCCGGCAAAATTGATAACGCCACATTGACCCCGATGAACCGCCTACAAGAACATCTTTCTTATACCGGCGCGGGACGCCCGAGTCACCTGGGCGCCGTCATTCCGCCGCGTCCGACGCCGCCGCCATCAAGGCGCGGTATTCCGGGGTGTAGTCGCCGCGCTTTTCGCTCAGCGCCGCATCGCGCATTTGGAAGCCGTTGCCGGCATGTGCCGTCATCTGCGCCACCGGCGTTGGCCTGGTCACTTCCGGCCAATGGCCAGGCTGCGGCCCGGCGCCCTCGGCCACGATGGCCAGAGGCTGGTCGTCGGCCACGGCCGGGGGCTGGGTGATCTGCATGATGTCCCAACTGATCTCCAGGGGGATATTGTTCGGATCAAAGAAGTATATCGACCATATGGTGCCATGGTCCACCGCGCCGGAAACCTCGAAACCGGCGGCTTCCAGCCTGTCCTTGGCCGCAAAAAGATCTTCCCGGCTTTCACATGTCATGGAGACATGATCGAAACCCAGCGGTTCCCGCGTTGGCGAACCGTGGGATTTCGGCCGCATGGGCTGGGCGCCATCATAGGCAAAAAAGGCGATCTGCGCCTGCCCCGCACGAAAGAAATAATGGCGATAGCCGTCATGGCCAACGCCAGCTTCCAACGTCATGCCCAGCAGATCGCGGTAAAAGCGGATCGTGGCTTCCAAATCGTGGGTGATGAACGCCAGGTGATTGATCCCCGTTAAGGCCATAATAATCTCCGTTCCCCAAAAGCTATTGCCGGGACTATAACAAATACGGCCCCATTGCGGCTTGCCAACCTATTTGGGCTGTCCTGGCCCCTGGCACAAGCGGCATTTGTGGAAACAGTCAGTTGCCGCTAACGTTCCTGCCACCGCATGGAATCCCGCACGCGAATGTTTGGTATGTATCAGAGATGAACATTGAAGCACATGCCCGCGATGTCGTGAGCTTTTACGACAGGCACCCGATCAACGAACAACAGATCCTCGAGAAACTGCAACTGGACGGCATAGACCTTTCTCGGTTGAACGAGGATATCCTGCAAAATTACGACATGGATCATTACGATGGCGTCGAGGCGATTGACATTCTGGCGCAAGGGGCGGGGATTGCCGCCGCCAGCCAGGTCTTGGATGTCGCATCCGGCATGGGCGGCCCGGCGCGCTATCTGGCGCATAACTATGGCTGCCGGGTCACGGGCATCGATCTGACTGAAAGCCGGGTCGAAGGCGCGAAACGGTTGACTGAATTGGCGGGGCTGTCGGACCGGGTCGCATTCCGCACCGCCAATGCCTTGGCGAACCCCTTTCCCGATCAGGCCTTCGACGTGGTCATCGGCCAGGAAGCCTGGTGCCATATTCCAGAGAAAGAACAACTGATCGCCGAATGCGTTCGGGTGACCAGAGCGGGCGGGCATATCGCCTTTACGGACATCCTGGAACGCGGCGGCCTAAACTCCGATGACCGTGAAAAACTGCGCCAGGGCATGGGCTTTGCGGATTTAGGCACCCTGGCCGGATATCAGGGCCTGTTGGCGGCGGCGGGTTGCGTGGTGGCGGCGGCCGAGGATCTGAGCGCCCGCTGGGCGGTCATTCTGCGCCACCGGCTGGAAATGTACCGCAGTCTGGAAGCCCAAACCGTAGCCCAGGTTGGCGAGGCCACCTACCGCAGGTGGGACGATATCTACAGCCTTTTTGTCAGCTCGGTCGAAAACGGCCATCTGGGCGGCGGGCGATTTCTGGCGCGGCGTGTTTAGAACAAACATGCTCTAATGCCCGCCGCACTGGAACCTACCAGTAATCCGCCATAATTTCCCTGGCCCAGTCCGGTTCCCTGATTTCCCCTCTGGGGGCAAAGCCGCTTAGATAGGGTTTTATATCCAGCACCGGGGTGCCGTCGATGGCATCCAACCCCTCCACGGTCAGGGCTAGGCCATCGACCGCGATGACACGGCAGACGGTGACCGCCAGGCGGTTGGGCCGCATGCGCCCACGCTGGGCAAAGATGCCGACTTTTGGCCAGTCGGTACGGCCGCGGGGATGGCGGGCGGCAGCGACGATCTTCGCCGGGTCAAGCTGGTGAAAATGAAACACCACTTCTACATGGGAGAAATCCGCCAAACCGGCCAGGGCTTCAGCCTGAAATCGTTCGCCGTCCAGTTCGATAACCGCCCGCACCTGGTCCCAATTATCATCAAGCGCTTCCTTGCGGCCACCGCGAACATGCCCGATGGGGATGACTTCGAGTCGCATGGGATTAATAAGTGGCCCGGCCGCCGGACAGATCGAACACGCCGCCGGTGGAAAAGCTGCAATCTTCCGAGCATAGCCAGGCGACCAGGGCGGCGGCCTCATCGACCCGGCCCAGACGGCCCATGGGGATACGCGAGAGCATGTAATCCACGTGCTCCTGGGTAATCTGGTCAAAGATCGCGGTGCGGATCGCCGCCGGGGTGACACAGTTGATGAGGACGCCCGCCTCGGCGGTTTCCTTGGACAGGGATTTGGTCAAACCGATCACCCCAGCCTTGGCGGCGGAATAGGCGCAGGCATTGGGGTTGCCCTCCTTGCCGGCGATGGAGGCGATATTGACGATCCGGCCGTAGCCATTGCCCATCATGTGCGGGAGCAGGCATTGGCAGCAGAGAAAAACCGCGTCCAGATCGAGGCTGACAACGGAACGCCATTCGACATAGCTGTATTCCCAGCTTTTCTTGGCCGGGCCTGCGATGCCGGCATTGCAGACCAGAATATCGATCTTGCCATGGGCCGCCAGGGCGCTGTCGCGGGCGGCGGCGACCTGGCCGGGGTCGGTCACGTCAACCTTGGTTCCCTGCAGGCGATCACCCAAATCATTGGCCGCCAGCATGGCGTCCAAATTGTCCTGGTTGATGTCCCACATCATCACGGCGGCGCCGGAGGCGAGAAACCGCTCGCTAATGGCCCGGCCGATGCCGTCCGCAGCGCCGGTAACAATGGCCGTACGGCCATCCAGATCTATTTTGTTCATATCTATACTCCTGGCCGCATTCAGAGCTTATCGCGCACAAAGGGAAATATCCGGGTCAAATCAGCGCCAGGTTCGGCGGCGGCAAAACGTTGCCAAATGGGCAGCAGGTTGCTGCTTATGGTATCAACCGTGCCGGCGCTGGCGACGTTTTCCACATACAGGCTGATATCCTTGAGATACATGGTGTTGAGAAACTCCGCGTTATAGAGTTCCGTCAGCACCCGATTGGGAAACTTGTCGGATGTGGCTGTATTCTGTCCCGAAGAAACATTCAAAACATCCAACATGGTGGACATTTCCAGGCCCTGGGTCAGACCGAAGGAAATCGCCTCGGACGTCGCCGTCATGGCCAGACCGGACAGGAAGTTGTTCAACAGTTTCATCGCCTGGGCCTGGCCCGCCTCTGTCCCCACATGGAACGGATTCTTCGACATCGCCTTCATAAGCGGGAGGAGTGTTGCGAAATCTTGGTCCGAGCCGGCGAACATCAGCGCAAGGCTGCCCGCGGACGCCCCGGCGATACCGCCGGAAACAGGCGCATCCATATAGGCCAGGTCGGAACCCGCCAAACGGCTATGTACCGCCTTGGCGGCGGCCACGCCAATGGTGGAGGTATCGATGATGGTGGAGACCGCCCGCTGGTTGGTCTCGATAATCTCTTCCGCGACCGAAGCCGAGACAGCGCCATTGGGCAGGCTCAGAATTATGATCTCGGCCGCGGCGGCGACCGCCCCCACGGATGCCCCAATGAATGCCCCCGCGGGCGCGCGTTCCCGGGTGCCGGCTACATCGAAGCAGATCATGGGAAAGCCGGCCGCGGCAACATTGGCCGCCATGCGGCTGCCCATGGCGCCAAGGCCGATGAAGCCGATCGTTGGCTGTTGTTCAACGGTCATGTTCCCGCACCTCCCTGTTGTTCGTCCAGCACCTTGCGGGCGATGCGGAAGGCCTCCACCCCAGCCGGGGCGCCGCAATAGACGGCGACCTGTTCCAGCACGGCACGCAGTTCTTCCACGGAGCAGCCGTTCGTTATGGCCCCGCGAAAGTGCAGTTCGAACTCCTGCGGCCGGTTCAGGGCCGCCAACATGGCCAGGTTCAGCATGCTGCGGGTCTTTTTCTCCAGGACGTCGGAGCCCCAAATTCCGCCCCAGGCATATTCTGTGACCAATTCCTGGAAATGGCGATTGAAGTCAGTGGCATTGTTCAAGGCCCGATCCACATATTCCTCGCCCAGAACCTCTTTTCTGATCGCCAGTCCTTTTTCGTAAAGCGCCTTGTCCATGCCTGCCTCTTTTGTAGCTGTCGTGAAAAAATTGAGCCATCTTATACCACATCGCGCTGCGTATTTGCTCTGGCCCGCGCTCTGCCCCATTCTGTTGCCGGAAACAGAATTCTTATCGGGAGAACGGCATGGGACGGGTAGCGAACAAGATCGCCTTGATCACGGGCGGCGCCTCTGGCATTGGACGGGCCACGGCGGAACTGATGGCCCTGGAAGGCGCCACGGTGGTGCTAAGCGATCTGCAGGACAGCGCCGGCGACGAGGTTGTGGCGGCCATCACCGCCGCGGGCGGCACGGCACAATATCACCATCACGACGTTACCGACGAGGCCGCCTGGGAAAAGATCATCGCCGCCATTCTTGTGGAACATGGACGCCTGGACATCCTGGTCAACAACGCCGGAGTGGGAGGTAGCGGCCTGCCGGTGGAAGAAACGCCCCTGGAACTATGGCGGAACACCATGGCGGTCAATCTGGATGGTGTCTTCCTGGGCGTGAAGCATGGCGTTGGTGCCATGAAGGAGCAGGGCGGCGTCATCATTAACACCTCGTCCATTTTAGGCATGGTCGGCCTGCCCCTGACCGCAGCCTATACGGCATCGAAAGGCGGCGTTCGATTGCTTACCAAGGCGGTCGCCATTGAATGCGCGGCGCGCGGCCTGAATATCCGGGTCAATTCGGTGCATCCCGGCTTTATCGATACGCCCATGGTGGGCGGGGCCATTCAACGGGGCGGACCGGCACGCCGGGACGCGATCCTGAAATCCCAGCCGACGGGGGAAATGGGCCAGCCAACGGACATCGCGGAAGGCATTCTTTATCTGGCCTCCGATGCCGCCCGTTTTGTCACCGGCAGTGAACTGGTCATCGACGGCGGTTATCTGGCCCGCTAATGGACGATATGAAGAGGAGACTGGATTATGAGCGAACCTGAAATCTATGAAGTTTTTGCAATTCGTTACGGTAGCGTTACGGAACGGCTGCGGCGCGACAATTTTATCATTGCTCCCGATCCCGGTCCCGATACCGACCCGCATGATGCCGGCATGCCCCTGGATTATTTTGTCTGGGCCATCGTCAACGAAAACCGCACCATTGTGGTCGATACGGGCTTTGAGCATGAGGAAGGGGCCAAGCGGGGACGGGTCATTACCCGGCTACCCCGTGAAGGTTTGGCGATCATTGGCATTGCCGCGGCCGAGGTAAAGGACGTGATCATCACCCATCTGCACTATGACCACGCCGGCACTCTGGATGACTTCCCCGCCGCGCGCTTTCACTTACAGGAAAGCGAGATGAACTATGCCACGGGCAAACATATGTGCCATGCGCCTTTCGGCCATGCCTATGCCCCCGACCACGTTTGCACCATGGTGCGGCGGGTCTTTGACGGCCGGGTCTGTTTTCACGATGGCGCAGCGGAAGTCGCGCCGGGAATCTCGGTGCATTGGATTGGCGGCCATACGGCAGGCGTGCAATGCGTCCGTGTGCTGACCAAACGCGGCTGGGTCGTCCTGGCCTCGGACGCCTCGCATTTTTACGAGAATATGGAAGCTGTCGCCCCGTTCCCCATCGTTTATTCCGCCGCCGATATGGTGCAAGGTTATGCCACCATGGCGAAACTGGCTGACTCTGGTAAGCACATCATTCCGGGCCATGACCCGTTGGTGATGCAGCGTTATCCCCTGGTCCGCGAGGGACAGGAAGATGTTATCCGCCTGGATGTCGCGCCAAAGGAATAGCTGACAGGGCGCTTGCTTGGGATTGTCTTAGAACTGCTCGGCGATCTGATTGGCGGCCAGGGTTGCGACGTCGGAGTGAGATCCCTCGGCCGCCAGCATGGTGGCGGCCAACAGTAAAAGGCACCCAACGGCAACCTTGATGATACGGTGGTCAGGTCTTTTGGGAAAGCTGACGGATTGATTTATTGACAACTTTTGAGCCCTCGGAACAAAACTGTACGACGTCATCGACACGCATCATAATGAAGGCTAGCCGTAAAAAAGCCGTTAAAAACGAAGGATAATTTTTCGTTAAGGCAAGGTTTTCGGAGAATATAGGACAGACCGGCGTGGCGCGCGCAAATTTGAACCACATGTACGCGGAATCTTAATGATAGAATAATTGAACCAATCACTTAAGTCGCGTTCGCGCCCCTAATGAATTGCCAATTGTTCTAGGCACCCAGTCGCATTTGGTCCAGGACGGGCGCGTGGGATTGCCGCTCTAACCTGGCGATCACATCGAATACCTCGTCGGCGTGGACCGACGGGCTGAAATAGAAGCCCTGGGCGAACCGGCAGCTATTGGCGCGCAGGAATTCCAATTGATCAGCGGTCTCCACCCCTTCGGCGATGACATGCAAGTTTAAATGCCGGGCCAGGCCGATGATGGTGCGGACAATGGCGCCGTCCGAGGCATCCGTCGTCACATCCCGCACGAACGAGCGGTCGATTTTCAACGCATCCAGGGGAAATCGTTTCAAGTAGGCCAGGGATGAATAGCCGGTGCCAAAATCGTCAATGGTCACGCGCACGCCTGCCGCGCTCAAACGGCCCAGGATGTCCGCGGCGGATTCCGGATCGTGCATGATGGAGGTTTCCGTCAACTCCAATTCAATCAGGGAGGCATCCAGTCCGGCCTTGCCGATCCATTTGTTCACGTGCTCCAACAGATCAGCCTGCTTGAATTGATGCGCCGACAGGTTTACCGCAACCCGCAAAACCGGCATACGCTGCCGCTTCCATTCTGCGATCTGCATGCAGGCCATTTCCAGGATCAGATCCCCCAAGGGCGTCATCAGGCCCAGTTCCTCCGCCAAGGGGATAAACTGGTCGGGCGGGATCAGGCCGCGCTCAGGATGACGCCAGCGCACCAGAGCTTCCAGTCCGACCACCCGGCCATTATCGAGATCAATCTGTGGCTGGTATTCAAGTTCAAATTCCCTGTGCCGGATCGCCCGCTGCAGAGCGACACCAAGGCCAATCCGCCGCAGAGCCGCGCCGTTCATGTCCGGGCGGTAGAATTGATAGCCTTGACCGCCTGTCTGTTTTGCCTGGTACATGGCGGCGTCCGCCAAGCGCATCAACTCGTCCGCATCCTCGGCATCGTTCGGGAAAAGGGCAATGCCGATGCTGGGCGATACATTGGCGCCGTTGTTGCCGATCATGATGGGTCGCGACACGCTTTCAACGATCTTGTCGGCGACGGTGCCAGCCGATACGGCGTGCTCCAGGTTGGTTACCAGGGCGATGAATTCATCTCCGCCCAGACGCGCCACCGTATCGCTTTCCCGCAGGCATTCGCGAATGCGGCCGGCAACGGTTTTCAACACAAGATCGCCGGCTTCGTGGCCCATGGTGTCGTTGACGTACTTGAACCGGTCCAGATCGATGAACAGCACCGCCAGTTCGTGGTTATAGCGTCGGGATTGGTTGATGGCGTGGGTCAGGCGGTCGAACAGCAAGGCCCGATTGGGCAGGCCGGTCAGGCTGTCGAAATGGGCCATTTGGGCCCGGTTGATCGCGCATTGCAAGGCGACGTGCAACCGGCCATTGCCCAAATCCGCTTTGACCAAGCTGTCCTGGGCGCCAAATTGAACCAGTTGCACCGCCATTTTCGGGGTGAACTCCTCCATCAAGGCGACGGTCGGCAGAAACAGGAAAAGTCCCAATAATTGCGCCAGGTCAAATCCGGGCCCGCCGCTGGCGTCGGTGAAATCAATAAGCAGGGCGTCAAAGCGGCTTTTGGTTAGTAGATCGTTCGCCTCGGTCACGGTGCGGACCCGTTGCAACGTATAGTCGACGCGGCCCAAGGCGGCCAGCACTGCACTCTCTACGTCGTCATCACGACCAATTAGCAAGATTTCCGTCAAGCCGCTATTCCCCAGGCACGCCCGCAGTGGGCAAGCTGATGATGCCTCCTGGCACCCAATCAACTGGACGTTAGCCGATGTACGGTTAATGTTCAGTTTACAAACGATGGCGCGCGAAAATCCAGTCTCGTATTCGCATGCCCGGTTCTGGCGCGAATTCAGGGCCGCATATGAAAACGACTCCCGCCGGTACGGCGCAGGGGCGCCGTGAGATTGGCGAATTCGCACAGTAGGGGCCGGGTATCCCGCGGATCGATAATTTCCTCGATCAGGAATGCCTCGGCCGAACGGAAGGGTGAGCGCACCTGGTTCAGGCGTCCCTGAATATCTTCCAGCAGGGCATCCGGGTCATCGGAGGCCAGCAGATCCGCCTTGTAGGCGGCCTCGATGCCTCCTTCGATGGGGAGGGAGCCCCAATCACCCGACGGCCAGGCATAGCGGTAATGCAACCGGGAATGATTGCTGTGGGCCGCGCCCGCCACACCAAACGCCTTACGTATCAGGATCGAGCACCAGGGGACCGTGGCTTGATAGACGGCGGCCATGGCCCGGGCGCCGTGGCGAATGGTGCCCGCCTTTTCCCCCTCCACGCCGATGACAAAGCCGGGGATATCCACGAAATGCACGACCGGCAGATGGAAGGTCTGGGCCAGGTCGACAAAGCGGGTGACTTTGTGCGAGGCATCCGCCGTCCAGCCGGCGCCATGAAAATAAGGATCACCCGCAAGCACCGCCACCGGCCAACCGTCCAGGCGGGCCAGGCCGGTAACCACGGACCGACCCCACAGCTTGCCAATCTCCAGAAATGAATCCCGGTCCATGCAGGCATCGATAATGGCGCGCGATTTGTAAACCTGACGCCGGTTCCGGGGGATGATCTTCACCAACTTTTCTTCGCGCCGTTCCGGATCGTCGGTCGGTTCGGACCGCGGCGGCAGTTGATGAATGGATGGCGGCATGTAGGACAAAAAGGCGCGGGTCCGGTCAAAGGCCTCCGCCTCGCTTGCCACTTCGTCGTCGATGGCGCCATTGCGGGTGTGGATATCGCTGCCGCCCAGCTCTTGTTTGGTGACCGGCGTGCCCAATGCCGCCACCACGGGCGGGCCGGCCACGAATAGCTGCGAGGTATTCTTGACCATTAAGGAATAGTGCGAGGTCACCGCCCGCGCTGCACCCAGACCGGCCACCGAACCCAGAGCCAGGGCGACCACCGGCACCTCGCCCATATTGGCGATTACCAGATCCCACCCCGGATTGGCCGGCACATAAGTGCGGCCCGTGGTCTCCAGGGTCTTGACCGAACCACCGCCGCCGGTACCGTCCACCAGACGGATCATGGGGATTTGCAATTCATGGGCCATGCGCTCGGCGATCACCTGCTTTTCCCATATCGAGGCGTCCGCGGCCCCACCCCGGACGGTGAAATCGTCGCCGCCGATCACCACCGGCTGACCGCCAATGCGGGCCCGGCCGCAGACAAAGTTGGTTGGCGACAGATCAATCAGGTTGCCATCCTTGTCATAACTGGCCCGCCCGGCAATGGCGCCGACCTCGTGAAAGCTGCCCTTGTCCACCAACAGGTCAATCCGTTGGCGAACCGTCAGTTTGCCGCCGTCATGCTGCCGCTTGATCTTCTCAGGGCCACCCATACGCCTGGCCATTTCCTCGCGCCGGCGCAGCTCGTCGATTTCCGGTTGCCAACTCATGGGTATGCTTCCTCGCCTGTTTTCTGGTTATTCGGCTGCTTTTCATCATTTGCTTCCTACCCGCCATTTTGCCCCAATCTTCCAGTCGGTCAAGGTTGACCTGACCCAACAACGGCGTAACCACAGCCGCATAGCGATGACAGCGCTCACCATCGCCACGATTGGCGCCTTTGCGAGTCCCGCGATGGTTGTTATCTTTTTACCGGTGCTGCAATTTGGTGTGTGGCCCAATAGTGTTCCCGTTATACCTTGATTGCGCTTGACCAACTTACGGGGGGACTAATTTTTCAAGAGATCGGGCGAGCACCGTCGGAAGCCGCGCGATTACAAAGGGAAGCGAAAGATCTTATTTTGAATGCCAAAATTTTTGCGCTCACTGGATTGCGGTCTTGACCGCTTTGGCGCCTGCCGCCGACAGCGGCCTGGCCAGTCGTGCCGCTTCGCCCACTGGCATAATGCTCGGCGATGCAAGCGTCGTAACGACGGACACGCCTAAAGCCAGGATTTTGAAGATTGAACTGCCGATTGAGGCGAGCACGGGAGAATCTGACGGTATCGCGGAAAGTATTTCAGAGATTCTGAGCACATTTGGATTAAATTTGCTCTATATCATGGGCTACGCGATAGCGGATGTGTAATACTCGGGCGTGGTACGCGTCGGCACACGAAACGGGCACGGCATGGGGGCGACCAGGCCTCCCGGCACCATGGGAGTCATGGGCGACATGGAAACTTCGATACCGCAGTTGAAAGTACAACTCGACGGCCTGCTGCGATATATTCAGAGGGTGCGCCAGGAGATCGCGGCAATCGATCGACCATCCGACGATGACCACAATTTCGCCAGCATGGGTGAGCAACTGGAAGCCATCGTCCAGGCCACGGATGGCGCCACCAATAGCATCATGGAAGCGATGGAGAACAACGAGAAAATTCTCGATGAGCTGCGCGCGAGGATCACCGATCCCGGCCAAATCGCCCTGCTGGACCAAATCGCCAGTAATGGCAGCGATGTCTTTGAAGCCTGTTCGTTCCAGGACATTACCGGCCAGCGGATAAACAAGATTGTCAAATCCGTCAGCTAAGTTGAGGCCCGGGTCAACGCGCTTGTTGATATCTGGGGCAAGGATCAGATGGCCCTGGTCGAAGTGCCGACATACGAGGAAAAAACCGCCGACGAACAGCTTATAAGCGGACCGCAACTGGCGGGACAGGGCCTGTCACAGGACGAGATCGACAATCTTTTCGATTGAGGCCGTCCCAGCCCGCTCTCCCTCCCGACAACGCACGGGATTCAGGTCAACGCCCCGTGGCAGAACCTGTCGCCAGTTTACTGTAACCGTCGCGGGTTTGCGGCGTCTTCATGTTCAGGATACGGCCGGCGATCAGGGTACGCAGAACCTGGGCCGTGCCGCCGCCGATGGTGAACATGCGCGCATCGCGCACCATGCGTTCCAGGGGGTTGTTCCGGGAATAGCCGGCGGCGCCAAAGACCTGCAAGGCATCGTTGGTCACCTTGATGGCCATTTCCGAGGTAAAGACCTTGGCCTGGGCCGCGGCCAGGGCGTCGGGGAAACCATCCACCAGGTTGGCGGCCGCACCGTGCACCAATGCGCGCGCGGCGCCTAACTGAATGCTCATATCCGCCAGCATCCATTGCAGGCCCTGGAACTCACAGATCGGCCGGCCGAACTGTTCGCGCACCTGGCTGTATTCCAGGGCCTTCTCGTAGGCGCCCTGGGCCACGCCCAGGGCCACGGTCGCGGCACCCACCCGCTGCGAATTATAGGCGGTCATCAGATCGGCGAAGCCTTTGCGCAATCCGCGCGGCGGCACCAGCAGGTTCGCCGGCGGTACCGCCATATCCTCGAACATCACCTCGGCCTCGGGAATCCCGCGCAGACCCATGGTCGGGGCCCGGTCCCCGATGATCAGGCCCTCGGTCTCGCCCCGGACAGCGATGAAGCCGCCGATGCCTTCTTCCTCTCCACTCCCGTCATAGACCTTGGCGAAAATCAGATGCAGGCGCGAGACGCCCCCCCCCGTAATCCAATGCTTCTTGCCGTTCAGGATATACTGATTGCCGACCTTGTCGGCACGGGTGGTCATCTCCGTGGCGGCGCTTCCCGCTTCCGGCTCGGTGATGCAGATAGCCGGTTTATCGCCCGAAAGGACCAGGTCGGCGGCCAGACGTTTCTGTTCTTCCGTGCCGTAGGCCATGATGGCGCCGATGGCGCCCATGTTGGCTTCCACCGCGATCCGGCCTGAAACGCCGCAGACCTTGGCCATTTCCTCGACCACCACGACCGCATCCAGATAGCCCAGGCCCTTGCCGCCATAGGCCTTTGGAATGGTCATGCCGAAGAAACCCGCATCTTTCAGGGCCGCCACATTGTCCCACGGATACTGTTCCGATCGGTCCACCTCGGCCGCCCGCGCCGCGATGCCGCCGGCCGCCAATTCCCTGGCCTGCTGACGCAGCGCCTTTTGTTCCCGTTCAAGCATACGCCGTCCTCATGATGTTGGTGCGGCGAAGTATGATCAGCCGCCACCCGGCTGGCAAGACAGGGTGCGCTGTACCTCGGCCAGAATTTCGTAGGAGCGAATACGGGCCGAATGATCATAGATGGAGCAGGCGACCATCAGTTCGTCGGCGCCGGTTTGCGCGATGAACGGCGCCAATTGTTCGGCAATGCCGTCAGCCGTACCGTGGAAGGCGCAGGCCAGCATGGCGGAGACCCGCATTTTCTCAACCGGGGTCCAGAAACTTTCTATATCGTCGATCGGCGGGCGCAGGCGGCCGCGGGTGCCCCGGAACATGTTGGTGAACTGCTGCTGGGGCGTGGTGAACAGATAGCGCGCCTCGGCTGCGGTTTCGGCGGCGATGACACTGACGCCGACCATGGCATAAGGTTTATCGAGCTGTTCCGAGGGCCGGAAATTCTCCCGATAGGTCTGCAGCGCCGGCATCAGGGCCTCGGGCGCGAAATGCGAGGCGAAAGCATAGGGCAGCCCCAGCATGGCGGCCAGCTGGGCGCCGAACAGGCTGGAACCGAGAATCCACAAGGGCACATTGGTGTCCGTACCGGGCACCGCCTGGATCACCTGGCCGGGCTGCAACGGCCCCAGCAATGCTTGCAGTTCCAGCACGTCCTGGGGGAAGTTCTCGGCGTTGGCGGGATGGCGGCGCAGGGCCCGCAAGGTCTGTTGATCGGTGCCCGGCGCACGGCCAAGGCCAAGGTCAATACGGCCAGGGTAGAGCGAAGCCAGGGTGCCGAATTGTTCGGCGATGACCAGGGGCGAATGGTTGGGCAGCATGATGCCTCCCGCGCCGACCCGCATATGGCTGGTGCCGCCGGCCACATAGCCGATGGCAACGGCGGTCGCCGCACTGGCGATGCCGATCATGTTGTGATGCTCCGCCAGCCAAAACCGGTTGTAGCCCGCCGCCTCGGCATGTTGGGCCAGATCCAGGGAATTTCGCAAGGCATCCCCCGGCGTGGAGCCTTCGCGCACCGGGGCCAGGTCAAGTACGGAAAATTTTGTCATCTACGGCGCTTTCCAGTGAAATAGAGGCATCTTGGGCGGATCCGGTCGATCAGCCCCAGGCAACAGGAAGCGCGCCCGATCCGCAAGCAGTTCTTTCAGGATTTGATTGTGAGGGGATCGGACGATAGCCTACCCTTGTGCGGACAAGAGCAATTTTCAATTAGCCGGAGTCACTCTCGCGACTCAATTAATTGGTCCAATTGCTCTAATCTTAATGAGTCCGAGCCTGTTTTAAGGAAACATGCTCACGTGCAATTGGAAAGCAGAGGTGAAAGCCATGGCAGAGGATTATCAAGGTCTGGAACTCACCACGGAAAGCGCGGCGGCGGCGGCGGCCTACAGCCATTGCCTGCGCGGCTACATGGGCTATCAGACCGATGTGGGCGCGCATCTGAAGGCCACACTGGCCGCGGATGGTGACATGCCCATGGCCCTGATCACCCGTGGCTATTTCTTTCATTTGTTTTCCATTCCGGCGCTGGAACGAAAGGCGGCGGAGTCCGCCCGGTCGGCCCAGGCGGCCATTGCCGCGCGGGGCGCCACACAGCGCGAACACTGGCATCTGGCCGCACTGCAGGCCTGGAATGTCGGCGACATGGCGGGGGCGACCGATTGGTGGGAACAGATCCTGCTGCATCACCCCCACGATGTGATGGCCGTGCGGCTGTCCCATTTCACCCATTTTTATCTGCATGGCGGCGGCGCCATGCGTCAGTCAAGCAACCGGATCCTGCCGGCCTGGGACGAGAATAGGCCCGATTACGGGTTCATTCTGGGTATTTCGGCTTTCTCCCACGAAGAAGCGGGCGACTACGCGGCGGCGGCGGCGGCGGGCAAACGGGCGGTGGAGATCAATCCGAAGGATATCTGGGCAACCCACGCCGTGGCCCATGTTTACGAGATGCAGGGCCGCCAGGACGAGGGCATCGCCTGGCTGGATGGTCTCAGCGGGCAATGGGCGGCGCTGAATAATTTCCGCTTCCACACCTGGTGGCACAAGGCCATGTATCACCTGGAAAAAGCCCAGCACGACACGGTCCTGGATCTCTATGACCGGCAATTCTGGGCCGAACCCAGCGAAGAATATCTGGATTTCACCAATGCCGCCGCCATGCTGTGGCGTCTGGATTATCGGGGCGTCGACGTGGGCCAGCGCTGGTCCGTCCTGGCCGATGTGGCGGAACGCCACAACCGCGATGCAATTCTGGCCTTCGCCGATGCCCATTACATGATGGCCCTGGCCAAGGATGGCCGGCAGGCCGCCGCCCAGGCCATGCTGGACAACCTCGCCGAGACGGCCCAGGGCAAGGGCGATCAGGCCCGGGTCACGGCGGCGGTGGGTCTGCCCGTGTGCCGGGCTACCCTGGCGCTCTGTCAGGGCAAGGCGGGCGAGGCGGCGGATATCCTGTTGCCCCTGCGCGACCATATCTGGCGCCTGGGCGGCAGCCACGCCCAGCGGGACGTCTGGGCCCAGATGATCTGCCGGAGTTTGCTTGAGGCAGGCCGTTTCGAGGATGCCCGCGGCCTGCTGGCCCAGCGCACCGCCATGAAAAACAACAGCCCGATGTCCTGGCGCTGGTATGCCGAGGCCCTGGACGGCTGCGGCGACAGCGCCGGCGCCGCGGCGGCCCGACAAAATGCCGCCTAGAGCGTGTCGCGCTGATATCCTTTGTATGGCCGACGGCGGTTCCGGGACCGCTCTGGGGTTGGACACAAAGGCGGCAACCGGCGACGGGAACGCTTCCGCATTCATCCGGGAAATTCGCCTCCATTACGAGTACGGTGAATTCAACAACGCTCGAAACCGGTCTAAATGCTTAGATTGAAGGCGATGGAGATGCGCTGGCGCTGGCCCAGATAGGGCCGCACGGCATGGGACAGCCAGGCCGGAAACAGCAATATGCGGCCGGCCTGGGGCGGGATGGTTTCACTGCTGCCCGCGGCCAGGCCGCCAGGCACATTAAAGGCCAATAGGGGCGCATACATGGCGGGGGCGACGCCGCGGGGATCCTGGATTTCGAATTCGCCGCCCAACGCGGGATCCGCGCCGATGCCGCCGTCGTCCACATAATAGGTGCCGGACCAGAAGCTGCCGGGATGGGTGTGGAATTCATTGCCATGGCCCGTGCTGTTGACATTGGCCCAGGCATTGAGGCGCCAGTCCACATTGACCGGCTTGCCCTGGCGGTCGCAGGTTAGGCGGTTGGCCAGGGCCTTGGCCTGCGCCAGCACCTGGTTGGCGCAGTCCCCGCCCCATTCGGCCAGATCCCAACTGGACTGCCAGCCGCCAAGATTGGAATGGTCGGTCGAGGGGTGGCTGGCCATGCGCGCCTCGATCACCGCCCGCAGAGCCGCATTGATGCGGCCGCTGTCGGGCAGTTCGGCATGCACGACCGGGGTCGGGAACAGGCCATGCACCTGGATCTGCATCTCTGCCGGTTGGTTCATTGCATCTCTACCATTCAGTTTAGGCTTTCTTGCCCGCGAATGGGGCCGGTTTGGCATCGGGGTCCAGCGGCCAGCGCGCCCGGGCCGGCGCGTCCAGGGGATCATGCAAACCGGCGCGCAGGCGTTCCACGCCGGCCCAGGCGATCATGGCGCCGTTGTCGGTACATAGACCGGTCGGCGGCGCGGTCAGCTGCAAGCCCCGTTCCTGGCACAGGACAGCCAGACGCTGGCGCAAATGCAGGTTCGCGGCAACCCCGCCCGCAATCACCAGATGGGCCAGTCCGGGATAATAAGCCTGGGCCATGGTGATGGCGTTGCCGGCCCGGTCCACCATGACATCGCCCACGGCCTGTTGAAACCCGGCCGCCACATCCTCGGCCCGCAGACCGGGTTCGTTTGCCAGCAATCGGCGCACGGCGGTCTTCAGGCCAGAGAACGAGAAATCACAACCCGGCCGGCCGGCCATGGGACGGGGCAGCTTGACGGCGCCGGGATCGCCGCCTTGCGCCGCCGCCTGCACGGCCGGTCCGCCGGGATAGTGCAGGCCCAGCAGCTTGGCCGTTTTGTCAAAGGCTTCACCCACCGCATCGTCAATGGTCGTGCCCAGGCGGCGATAGCGGCCCAGACCTTCGATCAGGACCAGCTGACAATGGCCGCCCGAGATCAGCAGCAATAGGTAGGGAAAGGCCAGATTATCTGTCAGCCGCGCGGTCAGGGCATGGCCTTCCAAATGATTGATGGCCAGCAACGGCTTGCCAAGCGCGGCGGCAATGGCCTTGCCGGTGACCAGGCCAACCATGACGCCCCCAATCAGACCCGGCCCGGCAGTGGCCGCAACGCCGTCCAGATCGCTGAATTCAAGCTGCGCCGCCGTCATCGCCTGACGGATCAGGCCGTCGATCTGTTCCACATGGGCCCGGGCCGCGATTTCGGGCACCACGCCGCCATAGGGACGATGTGCCGCCACCTGGCTTAGCACGATATTGGCGCGGATGCGTCGATCGTCATCGACCACGGCCGCCGCGGTTTCGTCACAGGAGGTTTCGATACCAAGTACGATCACGATCTTTTCCCAACGCCGCCCGCTCGCTATTCGGGTCGGCATCCCCGGTGGCACTGCAATAGGTGGCCATCTAAATAGCATATCAGAGGCGCAAAAATGCTTGCGCCCGGACCATGGAGGCCTTAGCACCGCATTTATGAACCCGCAACCCGTGATCCGTATCGGAACCCGTGGCTCTCCCCTGGCATTGGCCCAGGCGGAGGAAGTCAAAACCCGCCTGTTGGCGGCCCATTCGGCGTTGACGGCGGAGGCCGTGGCGATTGTCGTGATTGCCACCACCGGCGACCGCATTCAGAACAAGCCATTACGGGAATTCGGCGGCAAGGGCCTGTTCACCAAGGAGATCGAAGAGGCGCTATTGGCGGACCAGATCGATCTGGCGGTGCATTCCATGAAGGATGTGCCGACGGAACTGCCCGGCGGTCTGGGCATTGTCTGCCTGTTGCCCCGCGAGGATCCCCGCGACGGTTTTCTCTCACCCATCGCGGACAGCCTGGCCGCGCTGCCCAGCGGCGCCATTGTCGGGTCCTCTTCGTTGCGCCGGGTCGCCCAGGTGCGCCATGCGCGGCCGGACCTGCGGGTGGTGGATTTCCGCGGCAATGTAAATACCCGCATGCGCAAATTGTCCGAAGGCGTGGCGCAAGCAACGTTTCTGGCCTGTGCCGGCCTGAACCGCATCGGCCTGGCCGAACGGATCACCGCGCCGGTCCCAACCGACGTGATGCTGCCGGCGGTGGCGCAAGGTGTGATCGGCATTGAAACACGCCTGGATGACGCCGTCATTGGCGCCTATCTGGCGCCCTTGCATCACCTCGAAACGGCCCATTGCGTGGCGGCGGAACGGGCGCTGTTGACGGCCCTCGACGGCTCCTGCCGGACACCCATCGCCGCGCTGGCGGAATTGGCGGGCGGCCGCCTGACCTTGCGGGCCCAAATTTTACGGATCGATGGCAGCGCGTCGCTGACAACCCGGCGCGTCGGGCCGTTTGCCGATGCCGCCGCCATGGGGCGCGATGCGGGTGAAGAACTCCGTGGCAGGGCGGGCCCCGATTTTTTTGCCGACCCCTGACGCCATGCATCTGATTGTGACCCGCCCCCACGGGGAAGCCGAGGCGCTGGCCCGGGAATTGCAAAGCCGGGGCCATCGGGTGCTGATTGAACCCATGCTGACCATTCAGCCCCTGGCGGGCGCCGAACTGGATCTCGATGATGCCGCCGGCTTGTTGTTGACCTCGGCCAACGGGGTGCGGGCGCTGGCCCGGCAAACCGCGCGCCGCGACTTGCCCGTTCTGGCGGTGGGC
>JAQBYC010000216.1 GCA_027623205.1 Pseudomonadota bacterium
GTGACCCGTATGCCCGGTGGTGTGGGAGGGGCGGCGCCGTGAGGCGCCCCCCTATCCCGATCCTTGGGTGAACAGCAGACATAAACGGCAAATAGCGGATATGCCATGGAACGCCGGTAAGTTCGCATAGAGTGCTCTACAGGAGAGTGACTACAGGGGTGCGTCCGGGGCGCCGGTCAACGGCGATTAACCGCTCACCCTCCAGCTTTGCTAAGGCGCGGCTTTTCGCATGTTTATCTACGCCCCAGCTCCTCAGGTAGGTACTGGGCAGGGTAGTGGTCTGAGATCGTTGCAGATCGCAACGGTGTCGGATCGCCAGGTAGAGATGCAGGGTACGGCCTGGAAGCTTCGCCGCACGCTGAAGCGGGTCTAAAGGCGTCTTCTTCAGAAAGCGCCCGGCGATACGCTTTCGCCCAGCTTGTGACCATTGGGTCTCGATCTCGGCCTCACCCGCCAATGCCGGGGTCGTTGAAGGGAAGGGGTGTATATTATTCATATACTAGATCTTATTACTAAAGGGACCGGGGTCGCGCTGGTGCGACGGTACCGTCGCGTTGGTGCTACGGTTAGGCTTAGGCTACGACACGTCGTTCGTCCTCCAGCAGACCCATCACCGTCGCCCACATGACCGCACCACGCGGGTCCTCATATCTGTCGGGCGACCGTATTACCTCTGCATCGGTACCAAGCTCAAAGCCGTCGAGCACCACGCGGCTGGCTTCTGCCATTGCGGCGCGCATAGCGTCAATATCGGCCTCTAGCCGATCCAGAGGAGCGCAAATCAACATCGCGTCGTGTACCGGCGCGCATACCTGAATCCCGCGCTCGGTCGCCAGGCAACACGCCAGCCGCATCATCTCTGCAGCATTCGCCTGCATTGGAAAATTCAACAAGGTACGGGGGTTGGGCTCCATCCCCACACGCAGTGGCCAGCCAAAAATGGTCTGGATCTCCCCCTGCGACATCGCCAGATCGACGGCACTCTCGGCCCACCACCAGAACCGGCGATAGGTCTCGCGGTGGCGTCTGAGAAGATCGCGGGCGGCGGCAACCGGTTGGCCAATGGAGTCGGCCAGGGTATTCTCGGCCATGCCGTAATTGACGCCCAGAACCACAGCCTTGAACTGGTCCCGAACAGTCTTGTGGCTTGCCTTGGTTGCGTCCGAGGGTGCCGCCCCGATTTGTTTGGCGAAAGTCAGGTATGGGTCGCCGGATTGATAGGCATCGATTAATCGCAGATCACCCGAAAGGGCAGCCGCGATGCCGATTTCCTGAGAGGACCAGTCTACATAGGCGAGCCCATGGCCGGGCGGTGGCCGGATCAGCCCGCGCAGCCAGGCGCTCGACCCGAAGATGAACTTGGAATTGGACGGCGTATTGCGACCGGACCGCGATCCGAACGGCGAAAGCAGAACACGGTTGCGCCCGTCATGCCCGACCGCGAGCTCGTGCAGCCGCATCTGCGAGAGCGCATGGCGCAGCCCCCGCAAGGGCCCCAGCTGGGGGTGTGCCCGGCCACGATCCCGGAATGCCTCATCGCTTAGGCTGAGGCGGCCAGAAGGAAGGCGCGGCCAGGCGATGTTGCTACGGGTTAGATAGTCGATGAAGCGATCAAGTTTGAACGTCGTTCCTTCGTAAATCCGGTAATCGGCATCGATCTTTTCCACCAACCCGATTTTTAACTCGTCCCATCGTCCACGTAGTTCCTCCAACAGGGGAAGATCAACCGGCACGCCGATATGCTCCATCGCGGCGACTGCTGCCATATAACGGCCACGAAGCAACGCACGCGGGAGATCGATCCGCTCCGCCATGATTGGTAGAAGACGAGCAAGCGCATCCACATCGGTCTGGCAATAGCCGAGGATCGCATTCTGTTCCGACTCCGCCCATGGCCCACCGCGCAGCACTAACGCCCTCATTTCCTGCTTTTCCAACGCGCCTATCGATTCCAACCCGTTCGCGGTGAGCGCGCCCAGCAAGCCGTAGCCTGCAGGAGCAGGAACGCCATTATATTGGGCCTTGTGCTCAACATAGAGGTCCAGGATGCGCTCCGGCATTGGCCAGCCTAGAACCCGATGGCAGCCCAGCTCGGCGCTCGCGAAGTAGGCGACGAACAGATCCTCCGGGCCGGTTCCATAGGGTGGTCGGTCGAGCCGGTACAGCTCGTCCTGCCAGACGCGGATCAGCTCACCGGACCGCAGTTCGCGTGCAACCAGACACACCGGCTCTGGCCGCTCACCTGGTTGCACGCCAAACTCAAAATCCACTGCCCAGATCCGGGGGTATGGGAGGCGGTCGAGGCCGGCCGGCGCCACCTCACGCCTCACCCCGTAGACGCTTCAACACCGGATGATCATGGCTGTCGATGTACCGGCTCTTGAAGGCGATCTTGAGAAGGTCGCGGAAACTCTCAGTGGGCCACTCAGGCTCAGGCAACTGGCCGTTGGCGACGTAAATGCGGTACGCGCCAAGGCTCATGTCGGCAGAGATTCTGACCCAGCTCTCACGGGCAAGCTCGGCTGCTTCCAACGCCGACTCGTGCCACGAATTGGAGCGCCCGGTTTCGTCGGGAATACGGCACGGCCAGAGGAATACGACTCCCTGCCGGTTTATTGCCGTGAACAAGGTGACCGGGACAAGCTCGCCAAACAGCTCCTGTCGAACGTCAGGCGCCACAATGTAATCTTCACGTTCCTCCTTGAGCTGAAGGATCGCGGTGGTGAGCTGGTAATCGGGATCAACGTTGATTCGAACGTAATCCTGCCGCCCCGGTTTACGCACCGGTACGGTTGCCAGGATTGGCTTTACGTCCGCGAGTTGAGCAAAATCCTGAGAAAGGCGGAGGGATTCGGGATCGAACGGGTCCGGGGCAACGGTATCAGTTGGGGGTAGTTCTGATTTATCGGCCATAATATTTCTCCAGCGTGTTCAGTTTGACAAGTCCGTCTTCGGTGATTTGACCACCCTTGGGCGTAAATAGGTCGGGAGGCGGCTCAATGAGTCCGGCCCGTACCGAACTTCGGGCGATCCGCGTGGGCACCCGGTCACCGCGTATAGAAAATGCTCGGGTTTGGAATTCGAGGATTGCGCCATCTGCGAGTTGTTGGAGGAGACGCAATAAAGGGAGGTCGGGCAAGGTTGCCCTTGCCGCGGCGTTGCGTGAACGCCTATCAGGTCCTATATTCATGCTGAGTCTTTCCAGGGCTTGGTGAGAGAACCAGACCGCAAGAATGGTTCAAAGCCCGGCAGTCGCCCTTAGTGGCTGCCGGGTTTTCCTTTTTGTCTCTGTCGGGATGCCAATCCGGCAGCGTCTCGATGATGGCGACCGCCGCTGGATCAACCTCGCCACAATTCTCCCTGATATCGCGCTGCAGGGCGGCGCGGGTGCGGCAAAAGCGTTTTCCTTGCCATGACCTAGGATCGACGCTCCCGTCGCTGCGCCTGCGGTTATTTTGTCGGCAATGCACTATCCATTGCAAAGGGTCGTCGATGACGCGCCAGCGGTCGTAAGAGCGGCGACGAAGAAAACGCCTCTAGCGGCTGGCTCCCCTGTTGTCACGGGGACGGGCACGTCCAGCGCGGCGAGGAATTCGCCTACGAGTC
>JAQBYC010000077.1 GCA_027623205.1 Pseudomonadota bacterium
CCTCCCGCCTGCATTCCAAGGGGGCGGAAGCCCATAGGTCCGCCGTCGCGCATTCCCATAGGCGTACCGCCGCCTCCGGAAAACAATATCGGCGTCTTGGGCCTGTAGGGAGCTACAGATGGTGTATAAGCCGTTGGGTCGGCTGCAAAGAAGGGGTTTGTTCCTTGAGCTTCTTCACTAGCCGGGCGATCCGGCTTGGCCTCTTGCGGCGGTACAGCCACCCACCCCGGAGCAGGAGTCCACCCTGAACTTGGGGCCCACCAAGTCGCTGCTTTAGCAGGGTTGTGGTACTCCACCATTACCGATAAAGCGGGTCCTTTTGGAGGGATAAAGCCCTCAGGGGCAGAGGAGGTCGGCTTGTCCACAGGTCTAAGGAAGCTTCCCATTCTGTTGTCCGCGACTCCGCCGCCGCCTCCGGACATCATATTAGGCATCATATTAGGCATCATATAATTCTCCTTGGGCCTGTAGGGAGCTACAGATGGTGTATAAGCCGTTGGGTAGGGAGCTACAGATGGTGTATAAGCCGTTGGGTAGGCTGCAAAGAAGGGGTTTCTTCCTTGAGCTTCTTCACTAGCCGGGCGATCCGGGGTGGGTGGCTGTACCGCCGCAAGAGGCCAAGGCGTCGGGGACCCCTCTGAACTTGGGGCAGTGGAATTGGCCGCCGCCTCTGCTTCCGCAACCGATACGGTGCCGGTTTCCGCCCCGCCGCTGCTGGCCGCATCCGCATCCGCCGCCGCCGCCGCCGCCGCGTCGGCCGCAGGATCGGAAGCAGCCGCCGCCGCAGCCGCGCCACCATCACCTCCACCGCCGTCTCCTCCACCATCACCGCTCATTGAATGTTCCCTTCGTCGTTCCAACATGCCGCAGACTAGAATCGTCGTGCCGCCGCAGCCATTTGGCGTGCCGCGCCGGCCAATTGCCGGCTTTTGCCGCTTCGCTCAACATCCGGCGCACCGCCCGCGCCATGCGGGGCATACCGCCGTTCGGCGCCAGGCCATCAATGATCCAGACACGCGAATAGTCGCCGCCGTTCCAGTCCCACGCCTGTAGCTTGCGTGCGCCGTCGATAAAGCCGGCTTCCGCTTCCGCCGTCAGATTGGCCCAGGTGAACCAACCCGTAAGCTGGCCGGCGCTGAAAAACGCGATGAACTGCCCGAGTTGCAGTGGCGCCGCCGTCAGCCTGTGAAGATCGTGCACCGTCCAGCGGCAATGTAAATCTGACTGCGCCATAAGTTCAGTGACGGCACCAAACAGTTGTGCTGAATCCAAACCGGCGTCATGCTGTGCCTCTATCGGTTCAGACGAAGGCACCCCATATGTCTGGCATGCGTGGTTCAATTATTGGAATCCTTATTCTTGCCCTGACTGTCTACGCCACTGGGTCGGCTGAAGCTGTTGAGCCGACGCCCGAGCTTGTGGCCCGGCAGTTTGAAGCGGCCGTATATGGTGACGATTTTGGTACTGGGCGAAGCGGCTTGCTGCGCTGGAAAAACCCCGTTGTTATGCATTTCGGGACGACCGACAAAGCCACGATTGTTAGGCATGCAAACGACATTACGAATACAATTGACGTCATGGCTAAAGAAACCGGGCTTACGATTACGGCTGATATCAACCCTATTAAGGCCAACGTCAGAGTGGCTTTTTTGCCCCGGAGTAGCTTTGGTGACGCAGCGGATAATGTTCCTGGCCGGCCCATATCTACAAAAGAGGCGGCGCGCACTAGCATTTGCTTCGGCGTAATTTATGGCAACAGCGCCGAAGGAATAATCACCGCCGCCGCCGTCCTCATCGCCACAGACATTAGCGATTCAGACCGCCGCGATTGCATCCCTGAAGAACTCGTACAAATGATGGGCCTAATGGGCGATGCCTGCCACTACCGCCCGTCTCTAATCTGTGAAGACGACGAAGCCGTGTACGAAATGCAGCCCGCCGACCGCCTCATGCTGGCCGTGCTTTACGATCCCGCCCTGCGGCCCGGCATGACCAAGGATGTCGCCATGCCCATCGCCCGGCGGCTGATCCGGGAACGCTGGGCCGAGTACATGGCGCCGTAATGGGGCGCGGCTTGCCGTCATTTCCCGTTTTGCCATAGGATGCAACTGGTAGCTGCGAATTCGAGGGCGGGACAATGAAGCTGGTGGCGATATTGGTGGCGCTTGCCGTGCTCGCGGTACTGGGCACGGCCGCGTTGATAACGCCAGACTATTTTGCCAAAATTGACGCGGAGATGAAACCGCCGCCCCAGCCGAACGGGACGCCAGAGGATTCAACCAAATCCTCACCAGGCCCCCCCGCCGCCAACGGGGGGCGGGCGCCGGCGGGGACGGCGAAGAAGAACGGCGGTGAGCCGAAACCCGCCGAACCGGCGAGGCCCATCGATAATTGCGCCCGGCTGGCCATCATAGGGGGGCAGGGCGACTGTGACACCTATGAAGAAATCACAAAAATCCTCGATACCGCGCCGCTCGCCTACAACAGGCCGGATACCATGGTGCGTGGCGATACAATTGAAATTTCCCTGGTTATCGACCCCACGGAACAAGGCAAGCCGTCGGCGCGGTTGAAGGGATTAATCGGCAAGATCGTGGACGAAAAGATCAAGGTCTCTCGCACCATGTCGGCCGAGTTGCACGGCATCAACTTTCGTGTCGAGCCAAAGGGACCGCAGAAAAGACTGGTGACCAAGGTGGCGCCGGTCCGCTGGGATTGGGCCGTGACGCCGTTGGTGGCGGGCCGGGACATGGCGCTTACCCTCGATGTCAATATTCATTTTCAGGAGCAGGGAAAAGTATCCCTGCCGGTCACGGTCAGAGCCTACCGTGACAGGATTTTCGTTGATGTGGCGGCTTGGGACCGCATCAAGGACATTATGGCCGAGATTACCCTGGTCCATACATTTCTGGCGGCTGTCCTGGGCAGCGGCGGCCTTCTGGGCGCCATCGCCTGGTACAGATCGCGCCGCAAATAGGCGGCACGGGCAAGAGCCTCCACATAACCCGGAAGCGCTCTAACGGACGACTTTCGCCAGGCTGGGGTTGAACAGGCGGGCCAGGTCGCCATAGCCCCGTGCGCTCAAATCCGCCGCCGGAATGAACCGCAGGGACGCGGAATTGATGCAGTAGCGCAGGCCGGTCGGCGCCGGGCCGTCGTTGAAGATATGGCCCAGATGGGAGTCGCCGATCCTGCTGCGCACCTCGGTGCGGGAGATGAAAAACGTCCGGTCGGTGTGGGTCGTGACATGTTTGTCGTCGATGGGGCGGGTAAAGCTGGGCCAGCCGGTGCCGGACGTGAACTTGTCGGCGGACGAGAACAACGGTTCGCCGGTGACGATGTCCACATAGATGCCGGCCCGCTTGTTGTCCCAATATTCGTTGTTGAAGGGCCGCTCGGTGCCGTCCTTCTGGGTCACTTCATATTGCAGCTTGCTCAGGGTCCTGCGGATGTCCCCATCCGAGGGTTTGCGATAGGCGGCGGTGGTCGTGGCCTTGGCCGCTGCCGCATCGGATGCTTTCAGGGGTTGGTCGGTCTGGGGTTTGCCGGTCGGGGGCTTGCCCGTGGCGCCCCGGTACTTGGCATAATCCAGCTTCAGGTCCTTGCCCCAGGCGTCCTCGACGAACTGGGTCCGGCCCGATCCGTTGGTGTATAAATTGTAGCGGATGGGGTTCTTCTTGTAATAGTCCTGATGATCGTCCTCCGCCTGGTGGAAGCTTTTGAAGCGGGTGATTTCAACCGCGACGGGCTTGTCGAAACGGCCCGAGGCGTCCAGCGCCGCGCGGGATTTTTCCGCCAATTGCCGCTGGCTTTCACTGCTGAAGAAAATGCCCGGCCGATACTGGCTACCGCGGTCATAAAATGAACCGGTCCCATCGGTGGGGTCGAAGATGCGCCAGTAGGACTCCAGCAGCCCTTCATAGCTGATCTGCCTGGGATCGTAATACACCTGCACGGCTTCGGTATGGCCGGTCCGGCCGCCGGAAACCTGCTTGTAACTGGGGTTGGCCTCGTCGCCGCCGGTGTAGCCCGAAATCGCCTCGGCGACGCCGGGAACTTTCTCGAAGCCGGATTCCACGCACCAGAAGCAGCCGCCGGCGAAGGTGGCGACCGACAACCCGGCCAAACCGTCAGCCGTCTTGTTCGCCATGGTTTCGGCGGTGGTTTCGGCGAAGCTCAGGCTGGCGAGGCCGATGCCTGCCGCCAGGATGGCGGCGCCCGCTAAAATCAACGTCTTCATGGTGATACCTCGCTTGGCTGGGTTTCATTTACCTGCCAGGAAGATAGGCCGATGATGTTACGCGGCAATCACGCAAACATCACAATTTGATAACATTGTCGGTTTCGCTCGGCGCCGCCTGGTCCTGGGCATGGCGTACCGGCAGCCGGAAGCTGAATATGGCGCCGGCTTCGCCGGCGCTTTCGCCGGCGTTCGCCGCGGTGATGGCGCCGTTCTGCAGGTCCATGATGCGTTTGGCGATGGCAAGCCCAAGACCCGCGTGCCGGGCCGACTTGTCGGCGCCGTCACCGCGAAAAAAGGGATCGAAAAGCTGCGGCAAATCGCCGGCCGCGATGCCGGGGCCGCTATCACGTATGGCCACGGTCACCCAGTCGTCTCCGCTCGACACCGTAATGGCGATGCGTCCCGCCGCCGGCGTGTGCTGGATGGCGTTGTTCAGCAGATTGTCCAGCACCCGCTCCGTCATGCCAATATCACCATAGGCAAATGGCGTATTGGGCGAGACGGACAGATGCAGCGAAACGCCTTCGCTTTCCGCTTTCAGGCGATGCTTTTCGATCCCATCGTAGATCAGTTCCGGCAAGGCGAAAGGTTCCGGTTGCGGCCGGCTTTCACGCGCCTCCAGGCTGGCCAGTTCGAACAGCTCCGCCAGCATGCGCCCCAGGCGCCGGCCCTGATGAAGGGCAATGCGCAGGAACTCATCCCGCTGCGCCTCGCTGAGGCTGTCCTTTTTCATCTGCAGGGATTCCAGATAGCCCTGCATGGAGGCCAGCGGCGTGCGCAAGTCGTGTGAAACCTGGGCCACCAGGCGGCGGCGCTGCGCATCCTGTTCCTGCAGCATGTCGATCTGCTGCCGGATCCGCTCGGCCATGCGGTCGAAAGTCAATGACAGCGCCTCGACCTCGTCGCCTTTGGCCGGCGGCTCGATGCTTCCGGCTGCCTCGGCGATACTCTGATTGGCGAACACCGCCAGACGCGCGGTCAGGCGGCGCAGGCGGCCGGTGAGCAGGTGAAAAACGATCAAACCGGCCAGCAGGCCAAAGCCAAGGCTGGCCGCCATTGCCCAGCCGCTCAGGCGCAGCAGGTAGCTGGTGCGTGCGGCGGTTTCGGCGGCATCGTACTGTTCGCCGCGCAGCACCACATAGAGGTAACCTTCGGGCGCCGTCTTGCCGGGAATTTCGGTAACCGAGAAGGCTTTCTGACGGTCGTGACTGCGTGGGTCGTCGCCCAGCAGGGGGTAGGGGTCCTCCATGCGCAGGAAGGCCTTGATCGGCGCCAGAGAAACCGATTTCCGTTTGATTTTGCCCGGATCGGCCGAATACGAAAGAATGCGTCCGGTATTATCCAGCAGGTAAATCTCGATACTCGGGTTGATGGACATGTACAGGCTGAAGGTTTCTTTCAGCGCGGCTTCATTGAGGCGGCCCTCCGCGACCAGATTGCGGTCGGCGACCAGGTTGCGGGCCAGATGACGATTAATTTCCTGGTTCAGCTGACCCATATAACGGTCGGTTATGGCCAGGTTGATCGCGGTGTAAAGGGCGCCGACGGCGACCAGCAAAACCAGCAGGCCGCAGGCAAGTTTGCCATAGAGGGTGCGCAGCATGGCCTGTTTTCCTCCTGGAGCATGTTTCCCTGAAACATGCCCGGACTCTTTAAGATTAGAGCATGTTGCCTTGAAACATGCCCGGACTCGTTAAGATTAGAGCAATTGAACCAATTACTTAAGTCGCGAACGCACATCCGATTATTTGAAAATTGCGCTATTCCGCGAACTTATAGCCGACGCCCCAGACGGTCTGAACATAGGCCGGGTTGGCCGGGTCCAATTCGATCTTGGCGCGCAACCGGTTGATGTGGGTATTGACCGTATGTTCGTAACCTTCGTAGCTGTAACCCCAGACCTGATCGAGCAGTTGGATGCGGCTGAAGACCCGGCCCGGGTGGCTGGCCAGATGATGCAGCAGGTCGAATTCCCGTGCGGTGAGGTTGATTTCCCTGCCCGCCACCAGGACCTGGCGTTTCTCGGCATTGATAATCAGGCCGTGCTTTTCGATAACCGGTGCGGGCATGGGCATTGCCGGCTTTGCCGACAGGGCAGCCACCCGCCGCAACAGCGCTTTCACGCGGGCGATGAATTCGGGCAGGCTGAATGGCTTCGTCAGATAGTCGTCCGCACCCATTTCCAGGCCGAGAACCCGGTCCAACTCCGTCGACTTCGCTGTCAGCATCAAGATGGGGATGGTGCCGTTTTCGGCACGCATTTCGCGGCAGAGCGTCAAACCGTCCACGCCCGGCAGCATCAGATCCAGCACGACCAAATCGAAGCCGCCCCTTTTGAAGGCCGCCAACCCCGTATCGCCCCGATTTTCGACCTGCACCGCGAAGCCATTGTCGCCGAGGTGCATGCGGATCAGCGAGGCGATATCGGCGTTGTCTTCAATAACCAGAACATGGCCCGGCGATGGGGGAGACGGAGCCGCCCGGGGCGTCGTGGCCATGCGCAACTCCTCTCCATCGGCGCGGACAATCAGGAACTTATTTTTTATCTCCCATCATTTTGTCCTTTTTTTCCATCATGTCGTCTTTTTTCATTTTGTCGTCCATGGCGTGTTTATCTTTCATCGCGCCGCCCATGCTGTCTTTTTTCATCATTTTGTCGGATTTCATCTCGCCGCCCATGCTGTCCTTTTTCATCATGGTGTCTTTTTTCATATCATCGGCCTGGGCGGCGCCAAGGCTCATCATCATGGCGACGGCGGCGGCAATGGTAAGGGTGGAAGCGGTTTTCAGCATTGGAGATCTCCTGCGGACTATGGTTGGGCTGTCAGCCGCCGCCACAAGGCGGGCGGCTGTGTGGGCAACCACTAAACAGGGCCGAGATCACGCGCCCATAACGCAAATATAACGATTTGATAACGGGGTCATACCAGGCGCCATCGGGCGCGCGATTGTACCGCCGGCCGCGGGCGCAATGGGCGCGTCCGCCGCCGGCTTCGCCTGTGTCCCCGGCTCTCGGGCCTCGATGACAGGGTGGCCGAAGATCTTTCCGGTGATGCGGCGGCGCGGAATGTGGTTTACTGGTGCGCGGGTTGGCTGGCCGTCAATGTGCCGGCAACCTATCCTGACCCCCGCGCCGCCGATCCGCCTTGTGCCCTAAATTGGAGTTATGTGATGACTGAAATGACGATGGCCCGCCGGGAAACGAGTGCCCATCCCCTGGTGCTGGTGTCCTACAAGCTGAAAACCTTCGTGGAATTCATCGGCCAGCACGGCGCCTATTTCATCCTGCCTCTGATTTTGTTCACGATGTTGGATGTGTTCGGGCGCAAGCTGACGGGCACCTGGTTCGATGCGCAGCTTTGGCTGGTGGAGAACGTCAGCCCGATGTTCCAATCCACCATGCTGCAGGAAATGGAATGGCATTTTCACACAGCCTTGTTCGCATTGGTTCTGGGTTACGGCTTTACCCGCAACCGCCATGTCCGGGTCGATCTGTTTCGCATGCATATGCAAACCAGGGCACAGGCGGTCATCGAGCTCGCCGGCACCATGTTTTTCATGATCCCCTATACCATCGTGGTGATCTATTTCTGCGGCATCTTCGCCTACGATTCTTTCCTCACCAACGAAATTTCGGCCTCGCTGGTGGGCATGAGCCACCGCTGGGTGATCAAGACAATTCTGGGCTTCGGTCTGATCGTTGCCTTGGCTTCGGGCATCGCGGTCTGGCTGCAAGCCATTCTGGTGACTTTCGGACCAAAAGACCTGCGGTTCCAATTGATGACCCTGGAATGGCCCGAAGACATGGGCGGCGGCGTCGAAGGCTACCAGCGCATGGTTTTAGCCGAGCAGGAAACCGATATGAAGAAGATCGGAGAATCCGGCAAGGGTTAGCCCCGCGCCACCCGCCACGCGGCATAGCCTCCGGCCAGCGAGGCGACGCTGCTGAAACCCATTTCAAGCAGGGTCTTGGCCGCGAGAGCCGACCGGCCACCGGTGCCGCAATAGACGATGAGGCGGCATTCCGGACGAAGTGCCGGGTTAAAGCCCGGGCTCTCCGGATCCACCTGGAACTCCAACAGCCCGCGGGGTACGTGCACCGAACCTGGAATGGAGCCGTCGGCCTCCCTTTCGACGGTCTCGCGGACGTCGATCAGCAGCGTCTCGTCGTCATCAAGAACAAAATCAAGATCCTGCACCGACACCGTCTCGATAAGTGCGTTGGCTTCCGCCAGGAGCTGCTTGAATCCCTGTTTTAGCATTTCGTCTGATCCTTTCGGCGTTTCGGGCCACGTCGGCGCACCCATACTAGCGGCCGGCGCGGTCAGGCGAAATGACCTCAATCAAGCCTCTCGGTTATCCCCGGTGCGCCGGAAATATCCGCCGGCGCCAACCGTTCTAGCGCAGGCGCCCCCACGCATGCCTCTACAGCGATTTTCAATCAATTGGATTCGCTTCAGCGATCCAAGTGATTGGTTCAATGGCTTTTTTCTTAAGAGCCCGGGCATGTTTAGAAGCAACATGCTCTAGAAATCCAATGCACTGGACATATCGGCGGTCTGGGCAAGGTCCTGTCCATCCCGCCGTGGCTTGCGCACCACCGTGCGGCCGGCGCCGGCGCCGACCAGAAGATATTCCAGGGCCTCCGCCACGTGGCTGTGCCGGTTCTTGTCGGGCACATCGCGGTACCGCTCATCGCCCGCCACCATCACCCGGCGATAGCAATAGCCGCCCGCGAGGGCCTTGCGCAGGCGTTTGCAGCGCGGATGGATCCATAGGGCGGGCAGGCCGTCGATCAGCCTGGTCAACAGTCCGGCGGCGGCTTCCCGGCGGATCACAGCGTCGTTGCTGGGCGCCGGCCTGATGGGGATATCCCGGGCCTGCATCACCTGAAACGGCGTGCGCTCGTCCACCTGGCTGCGCTGTTCACCCGCCGGATCGCCCCAGGCCTGAAACGCCAGATGGCCATAGGGGCCCCGCAGGCGTTCGCCAACCAGTTCGGCAAAGCGCACGGCGCCCATCTCCTCGGTGACAAGCTCATCAAAGATCAGCCAGCGGCCCCGCGTATCGCGCTGACCGAACACCGCCGCCGGGGTCAAACCGAAATCAACGCCCATGGCGGCCTCTCCCCCGGCGATCTCGAACGCCTGGACATGCAGCCGGTCGATGAACTCCGGGAAGACCGCCCGGCCGTCAAAGGCAAAACCGTATTCCCCTGCCAGATAGACCTTGATCCAGTCCTCGGATTTGCCCGCCAGCTGGTTGCGGTAATAGTCGGGGGGCAAATTCCGGCTGTTTTCCGCCCCTGGGTTCACGGCCCATCCGTCAGCGTTTTTCGTGACGCCGCCTGGCTGGCGAAAGAAGGCCCAGCCCGCGGGGCGGTCTTCTTCCGCCAGGCGGTACAGCCAGTGGTCCTCGTCGGGCATGTTGCTGTCGCAAATGATGCCGAACCAGCCGGGGCCGCCCGCGCGCCGGGCCGGGTAGCGGCCCACCCGGCCCGTACCCATGTCCAGCACCGCCTTTGGCAGTTCCTTCAATTCATTCAACCACAGGCCGGTGATTTCCAGGGACAGCAGCTTCTTGGCCGCATCACCGCTGTCCATGGCCATGAAGATCACCTCGGCCCGCACCCGGCTGCCGTCGTCCAGGGCGACGTCGATGCGGTGCCGCGGCGGATGGCCCCAGGTGAAGCTGCCGAAGCCGTCACCAAACATTTCCCGCCAGGTGGCGATGGTGGTGGTAATCAGTTCCGGGTAGGTGTTGCGCACCACCAGCCAGCGGCTGCGGCGGATGCCGTCGCCGCCGGCGGCCTGTTGGCTGGCCCGGCGCCAGATCTCGGCGCAGCAGGCCGTGCTTTTCGCCGATCCCAGGGGCCCCAGCAGGATACGGACGAAGCTGTCCCGGCGATGAAACCGGGCCAGGGTGGGCCCGGCGGGACGGTAGCGGTATTCAATCGCCGGCAAAGTGGATCACCGATGTGACGATGGTTTCCGCTGCCTCGCCGCCCCGTTCCCGGAACAGGCCCAGATGCTTGGCCAGGGCGTCCAGGGCGCCGCGCTTGTCGTGCAGCTTGAACCTGGTGCGCTTGACCTCCCGTTGGGCGGCGCCCCGGCCCTCGTTATAGACATCCTGGGTGACCTCGAGAATGGCCTTGGTGGCGTCCTCGGGCATGGCGGACCAGTCCAGCAGCACATCGCCATCTTTGGCGAAATGCAGGTAGTCGCGCATGTCGGCGAAGGCCAGGCGGGCGTATTCCAGCACCACCCGCTCGGCGGTCACGAACAGATGATTGGAAATGCGCGCCTGGCGTTCGGCCACGGCGCGGGCCACGGCCGGAGTCCTCAACAGCAGCGGGCCGCCGGACCTGGCCGACCGTGGGCTGTAGCCGGCCCGAATCGCGGCCTGGGCCGCGTTCAGGTCGACCAGATATTCATCGACAAAGCGCCGTCGTTTTGGGCTCAGTTCGGTCATGGCATGGGGCTTCCCTGGCGAATAGTCTGTCGGAATGAGCGGCGGCCGGTTCTCTGCCTGAAAAAGACATGCAACCAATACGATAAGCGGAATCTGGCGGATCAGCTCCATGCGATGGCGCGGAAATGGAACTGTCAGCGTTGGCGTGACGGCGCGCCGGTGCGGCGGCCGCAATTATCCGGGCGGGGTCGTCCGCCTGTACCCAATGGATTACTGGCATTGCTTCAGGCCGCGGCAGTCCGGCCTGATCCGAAATGCGCGTCAGGCACAAAAAAAGCGCCCAACCCGGCGCCCCGCAATTCCATTCGCGTCAAATAACTGACGCATCAATCTCAGTGTCGACAATATACCCTATGCAAATTTAAATTGCAAGCTGAATTTTCCGAAACCGGGCGCGGAGGCCGATGCGCGCCGTGACCGGGCCATGTCCTGCACTCTGCGCCGGGTTGAACGTCCCGGTCCGGCGGCCGCCGGCGAAATTCCTGATTTCAGGATGTGGCGACGAACTGGTAACGTCGGCGCAACCGAAGACAAAAATCATACAGGCTCCAATGGAGGTGACCGCCAATGTCATGGCAACCGGAACTCGATGAACTGAAACGGCGCGAGGCCTTTGCGGAAAAACTGGGCGGCGCCATGCGTGTCCAGCGGCAAAAGGACGGTGGCCGCCATACCATCCGCGAACGGATCGAAATACTCGCCGATGACGGCTCCTTCCATGAGCTGGGCAAAATCGCCGGCAGGGCCGAATACGACGACAACAACGACCTGGTGGACCTGGTCCCATCCAACTTTGTCTTTGGCCGCGCCCGGCTGAACGGCCGGCAGGTGGTCATCGGCGGCGATGATTTTACGGTGCGCGGCGGCTCCGCCGATGCCACCATCAAGGAGAAACACCTGACCGCCGAAGCGATGGCGAACGCGCTGCGTTTGCCCCTTGTTCGCCTGGTGGAAGGTTCGGGCGGCGGCGGCTCGGTCAAGACGATCGAGACCTCGGGCCGCGCCAATGTGCCGGGCGTCGTGGGCTGGGACATGGTGGTGGCGAACCTGGGCCTGGTGCCGCGGGTGGCCTTGGGGCTGGGTTCGGTCGCCGGGCTGGGCGCGGCGCATCTGGCGGCCTCGCACTATTCGGTGATGATCAAGGACAAATCGGCGATGTTCGTCGCCGGCCCGCCCGTGGTGGAGCGCATCGGGCAGAAACTGACCAAGAACGAACTGGGCGGCTACAAGATCCAGCTTCGCGCGGGCGGGGTCGATCACGCGGTCGATACGGAAGAGCAGGCCTTTGAATGCGCCAGGCGGTTCCTCTCCTACCTGCCGCAATCGGTCCATGAACTGCCCCCCAGAGGACCGCACGGCGGCCCCGGGGACGATGATCCGAGCCGCCGGGTCGAGTGGCTGATCGGGGCGGTGCCGCGGGACATTCGCAAAATCTACAAAATGCGCCCCATCGTGGAGGCGCTGGTGGATGAAGGATCGTTCTTCGAAATGGGCCGGCAATACGGCAAGTCGGTGATCACCGGACTGGCCCGGCTGGACGGCTGGCCGGTCGCGTTCATGGCCTCCGATCCATACTCCTATGGCGGCTGCTGGACGGCGGATACCTGCCGCAAGGTGACCAAATTCGTCGACTTGGCGGAGACCTTTCATCTGCCGATCGTCAATTTGTCCGATTGCCCGGGCTTTCAGGTCGGCCTGGAGGCGGAGGAAAGCGGCGTCATCAAGGAAGGCGTGCGCGCCATGAGCGCGATCTGGCAAACCACGGTGCCGTGGTGCACCATGATCATCCGCAATGTATTCGGCGTCGCGGGCGCGGCGCACACCGTGGGCGGCCGGTTCACCACCCGCTACGCCTGGCCATCGGGCCGCTGGGGGTCGCTGCCGCTGGAAGGCGGCATCGAGGCCGCCTACAGCGCCGATATCGCCGCGGCGGCGGACCCGGACGCGGAATTGGCGATAATTACCGATCGGCTGGAAAAGCTGCGCTCGCCCTTCCGCTCGGCGGAGACCTTCTGGATCGAGGAAATCATCGATCCGCGGGACACCCGCGGGCTGCTATGCGACTTCGCCAATACCGCCGCGCCCCTGCGGACGACCGGCCCAACGCGGCACGCCATGCGGCCGTGATCGGGGTCCATATCAAGGACCATTGGCATTATTCCTAGACCATTTTCGAGGTCGACTTGCCCACCCGCTCCCTCTCCCGGCCACCCACAGGATTATGATTGTTGGGTGGCCGGGAGGGGGAGCGGGTGGCTCGGCGACTCGATGAATATCGAAAATGGACTATAGAACGCCGCGTTGCTTCAAGTCGGCGAGTTCAGCCGGGCCCAGGCCGAGCAAGCGGCCGTAGACCTCCGCGTTGTGATGGCCAAGCTGCGCCCCGCCCTCCAGCCGCGGCAACGATCCGCCGGAGAACAGCACCGGGAAGCCCGCGACGATGCCGCGTTCCACGGGCGCCGCCGCGCCCTGACGGTACATGGGTTTCAGGGTGCCGCGGTCGCGGAAGTGCGGGTCCGCGATGACCTCGGGCAGGGTCCGGACCCGGGCGATGGGGATGCCGGCGCTTTCCAGCAGCGCAATCCCGTCTTCGCAACCGAACCCGCCAAGGCGATCCTGGATCTTCCGCCGCAATTCCCCGACATGGGTCTCCCGGTCTTTGGCCGTGGCGTAGCGGGGATTTGCCAGCAGTTCATCGGCGCCCAGCGCCCGGCACAAATTTTGCCAGCGCGGCAGGGTGCCGACGGTAATGATCACATCGCCATCCGTGAGACGATAAAGCCCGGTGACGCCGTTGCGGCTGTCGTTGCCGGCGCGGACCGGCAAGCCGGCGTGGAGGACCTGTTCCATTGGTTCCATGAACATCAGCGCGGCCAGGGTATCGATCATCGAGGCGTCGAGATATTGGCCTTGTCCGGTTTTCTCCTTGTGGCGCAGGGCCCCGAGAATGGAATAGGCGGCAAACAGCGGCGTCACCAGATCGCCGACGAAGACGCCGACCCGGGTCGGCGGTCCGTCGGGACTGCCGTTCATATCCATGATGCCGGACATCGCCTGGATCTGATGGTCGTGGGCCGCCAGGTCCTTATAGGGACCGCTCTGGCCGTAGCCGGAGATGGAGCAGTAGACGATACCCGGATTGACCGCGGCGATGTCGGTATAACCAAGGCCAAGGCGCGTCATCGAACCCGGCGACAGGTTCTCGATCACCACGTCGGCCGTCTTCGCCAGCGCCAGAAACATCCCTTTGCCCTCGGGATCCTTCAAATTCAAGGTGACACTCTTGACGCCTTCCGAGCGCTTGAGGAAAAGGATTGAAAGATCCTCCTCGGTCTGCCGCTCCGGGCCGATGCCGTTCGGGCCCGCATAGGGGCCGATATTGCGGATCGGATCGCCGCCGCCGGGCAGCTCGACCTTGATGACTTCGGCCCCGAAGCGCGCCAGGGTCATGCCAAGGAAGGGTCCGGCCAGAAAAACGGTGACGGAGAGGACGCGGATATCGTCGAGGGGTTTCATGCCATGTCCTTTGCCTAGAGCGTGTCGCTAGACGCCCCGGAAAACAGGCTTCCGTTTCTCGATGAAGGCCAGGCGGGCTTCCCTGGCGTCTTCCGAACTCTGCAGGATGCCGCCGGCGTTCGAGGTCAGCACCATCGTGGTCTCGAGTGTGCTGTCGAGCGCCGCGCGCATGATCCGCTTGCTGGTCCACTGCACCAGCGGCGGCTGGGCGATGATCCGGCCGCAGAGTTCCCGGGTCGTCGCCTCGAGCTCTTCCGCGGTGACCAGGTGGTTGAGCAGCCCCCACGCGTAGGCCCGCTCGGCCGACAACGCGCCGGTATAGGCGAATTCCAACGCCCGGCCCAGCCCGACCATTTTCGGCAGATAATAGGAACCGCCGTTCTCGATGATCTGGCCCGCCTGCTGGTAGCCGATGAAGCGGGTCCTCTCGCAGCCGATGCGGATATCGCAATGCAGCGCCATATCCATGCCCGAGCCGACGGCGGCGCCGTTTATCATGGCGATGGTGGGCTTGCGGATCATCGAGATGTCGCGGTGCAGCTTGGTAAAGCCGTGATAGAAGTGCTGGCGCATGGCGTCCGGTCCCTCGTGGCCGCCGCGGGCGCCCGCCACATTGGGGCCGATCTCGTCTTCCGACGGCCGGCTCTTGAGGTCGGCGCCGGAACAGAAGCCGCGGCCGACGCCGGTCAGGATGATCACCCGCACGTCCGGATCGTCATCTCCCGCGCGCATGTATTCGCCGACCTTGGCGACCGTACCCAGCGCCTCCGCCGTGCCGTACAGCGCGTTCATCTTCTCCGGCCGGTTGAACTTGATCCAGAGGACGCCGTTATCCTCCTTCTCGTAAAGCAGATAGTCGACGGTCTGAGGTCCCATATCGATTTGCTCCGTAGCTTTTGATCTCTTGCCGTTCAGCCGGGCGCGGTTTGCGGCTAGCGGCTCTGAAGCTGCCGCAGGATCTGCGCCGTTCGCGGCGCATTCGCCTCGACGACGTGTTCGAGGTAGGCCGGACGGGCCATCAGCCGTGCGTAATACGCCTCCACATTCGGATGCGCGGGCCGGTTCGGCGTCCATTGCATCCAGCGGTGCGTGATCGAACCGACCGGGAAGTCGGCCATCGTCAACCGATCGCCGCCGGCATAGGCGTTATCCGCCAGGTGATGGTCGAGAATGTCAAACCAGGGGCGCGCTTTATCCGCGGCCGCCGCAATCGCTTCCGCGCGGCGTTCCGCTTCCGGCAGGCGGAAATAGTGATCCAGATACACCGGGTTGAAGACCGCCTGGTTCAGCGAACTCCAATCCATCCATTTGTCGGCCGCCGCCCGCGCCCGAAGGTCTTCGGGATACAGGGTCCCCAGGCTGTGTTTGGCGCACAGATAGCGCACCACGGCGCCGGACTCCCACAGCGTGAAGCCGTCGTCTTCTTCGAGTGTCGGCAATCGGCCATTGGGATTTTTCCGCCGGTAGGCTGGATCGTCGTTGCCGCCGAACGGCCCGCCCCAATCGATCCGCTCGAATTCGATCCCGAGCTCTCCCACACACCACATCACCTTGATGACGTTCGAGCCGTCATTGCGGCCCCAGATCTTGAGCATTTTGTAGTCTCCCCCCGTAGAGCAATTTTCAATTCATCGTCGCCGCTCTGGCGAAACAAGCCTAGTCAGTCCGGCCGCGGCCGGCAAGCCGCTCCCGGCCCTGTCGGAACGTCTCTATGGGTTCCTATCAGCGCGGGTTGGTATTAGACCGGTTCGGCGATAAACACCGGGATCCGCCGCGAGGTTTTTTCCTGATATTCATTATAGGGCGGGAACGCCTTGGCGCTGGCATTCCACAAACCCACGCGTTCCTGTGCGTCCGTGACCTCCCGGACGCGCATTTTGAACACCGCGGTCTTGTCGCGGATCTCCACCTCGGGATTGGCTCTGAGGTTATAGACCCAGACGGGATTTTCCGGGCGCCCGCCATAGGAGCCGACCAAGACATAATTCCCGTCCACCTCGACCCGCATCAGGGGGATTTTTCGGATGGAGCCGGATTTGTTGCCCCTATGGGTGACGATGATGCACGGCAAACCGGTGTCCCGCAAAGTGGTGCCTTCGGTGCCGCCGCTGCCTTCATATAATTCTACCTGCTCACGCACCCAATCCAGCGCGGGTGGAATGTATTCAGCCATGGGATTTTCCTACCTGATTATCAATGCAAAAATGCAAAATCGACGATAGCACCATACAGGCGGCGCTTCAGCGATTTTTGCGCTGTACGTCAAAAGCGCCCTGGACCGCAATTGTTTTAGAGCAATTTTCAATCAATTGGATTCGCTTTAGCGATCCAAGGGATTGGTTCAATTGCTCTTTTCTTAAGAGTTCGAGCATGTTTCGAAGAAACATGCTCTAATGGGCGGTTTTTGTCTATATCTGCAATGCAATGGTATTGTAGCCATGGCAGTCCACCGTCACCTGAATGGAGTTCCATCAATGAATGAAGTGCCGCCGTACGTGCCGCCGAAAGTCTGGCAATGGGAGAAAGGGAACGGTGGAGAATTTGCCTCCATCAACCGCCCGATCGCCGGTCCGACCCACGACAAGCCGCTGCCCGTCGGCAAGCATCCGATGCAGCTGTACTCGCTCGGAACGCCGAACGGCGTGAAGGTCACGGTGCTGCTCGAAGAACTGCTGGCCCTTGGGTTTACGGGCGCCGAGTATGACGCCTGGCTGATCAATATCCGGGATGGCGATCAATTCGGCAGCGGCTTTACGGCGGCGAACCCCAATTCCAAGATTCCGGCGCTGATGGATCATAGCGCCGGGACACCGGTGCGGGTTTTTGAATCCGGCGCGATCCTGTTGCACCTGGCGGAGAAATTTGGCGCGTTTCTGCCCAGTGATCCCGCCGGGCGGCCTGAATGCCTGTCATGGCTGTTCTGGCAAATGGGCAGCGCGCCCTATCTTGGCGGCGGCTTTGGTCATTTTTACGCCTATGCCCCGGTCAAGATCGAATATTGCATTGACCGCTACGCCATGGAAGTCAAACGCCAGTTGGATGTGCTCGACCGCCGTCTGGCGGAAAATCAATATATCTGCGGCGATGAATACACCATCGCCGACATTGCCATATGGCCGTGGTATGGCGCCGTCGTTTTGAACAAGGTCTATGAAGCGGCGGAGTTTCTCGATGCCGCATCCTACAAGCATCTCGGCAGATGGACGCGGGAGATTGCCGAGCGGGACGCCGTGAAGCGCGGCCGCATGGTCAATCGAACCTCAGGCCCGCTGGAAGAGCAGCTGCGCGAGCGTCATGACGCCGGCGACTTCGCCACCAGAACCCAGGACAAAATCGAGGCGTCCGGCGGCGTGAGCTGAGAATTTGCGGGGTGAGGAACCGGGCCGCCGGCGGGACGCCCCTCAGCTCGCCCGGTCCCAGCCCCACCAGGCGCACAGCGCCTCGCCCATGATCAGGCGCTTGTCCTGCTCGTTGAGCCACGGCAGCGCCTCGGTGAACATCGTCACGCATTGCCGCCAGGAACAGGGCATCTTGGTGATGTCGGTGCCCCAGAACATCCGGTTTGGGCCGAAGGCGTCATAGATCTGCCGCAGATAGGTATGCATCGCCGGAAACGGATAGGCCTCGCTGGAATAGCCCGGCGCGCCGGTCGCCTTGACCGCCACATTGGGAAATTTCGCCAGCGCCAGAAGCTCGGGCATGTGCGTCATGGCGGCGGCATCCTTCAGCGTCGTCATGCCGCCGCGGCCGCCCAGGTGATCGATGGTCAGGCGAAGTCCGGGATGGCGCGCGGCAATCCGGCCGAGGGCCGCGAGGGAATCCGTCGCCAGCACGGCGATCGGAACGCCGGCATCCTCGGCGGCGGACCACAGCCAGTCCACCGTGCCATCGTGCAGCCACTGCTTCTCGGGATCGTTCAGGAACACGTACCTGAGACCCAGCATGCCCGGCTGCGTTCGCCAATCCGCGATCCGCGAGCGGGTTTGCCGCTGGTCCAGGGGCAATGAACCCAGTATGGCGAAGCGGCCCGGATAGTCCCGCACCGCCGCCCTTGCCATTTCATCCGACCCCGGGTCCCAACCGGGCGGATGAATGACGGCGCCGTCGACACCGCCCTCGTCCATCAACCCGATGGCCTCTTCAGGGGTAAAGGCGGTCACCTGCCGATGCGAAAGATTGCTTGGCAGGCCGCTGCCCCACAGGTGGATTTGGGCGTCGATGATCTGCATCCCGGTCCCTTCCTATTTTTGCGTGCCGTCGGGGGTCAATAGCTCGGGTTGGTCGGAAACGGCGTCAGTTGCAGTTCGTGCGTCCAGGCGGATCGGTCCTGGGTGTGCAGGTAATAGAACGCCTCGGCGATCTTGACCGGGTTCATCACGATATCGGGCTGCTTTTGCGCCTTCGGCAGCGCCCGGGTGCCGGGCGAGTCGATGACGCCGTCGATCACCACGTTGGCCACATGCACGCCATGCTCGGAATACTCCTCGGTCAGCACCTGGGCCAGCGTGCGCATCATGACCCGGGGGTAGTAAAGGGATTCTCCGGTCTTTCGCTTGCGCCCGCGCAGGGAGAAATTGTTGTTGGAAATAAGAAACGACCCGGCGCCGCGCTTGCGCATGGCGGGCAACACTTCCTTGGCAACCAGAAAAGGCCCCCGGCTGGAAATATGCTGCGCGGTATCGAACATCTCCACCGGAATATGCTCCAGCAGTTCCTTCCCCGGCGGCAGATCACGGCCTTCCAGGTAACCCGCATTGTAGACCAGCACATCCGGTTCGCCGGCTTCGCGCCGGATGGTGGCGAAGGCCGCCGAGATGGACTCCTCCGAGACCAGATCCAGCTCCACCGTCATGCATTCGCCGCCCTGCGCCTGGATCGCCGCCGACAGCGCCGAAGCGTTGGCCGCAATGCGCGTGGTCAACACGACGAAGAAGCCCTCCTGGGCGAATTTCTGGGCAATGGCGCCGCCGATGCCCCAGCGCGCGCCGACCGGCAGGTCGCTGTCATCCAGCGTCCGGCCATGGGCCAGCTTGGTCATGCGGCCATCCGCCTGCCACTTGGTCGTGGCGCCCACCACCACGGCGACTTGCTTATCCATGTTATTCATCTCCTTGCTTGTCCATCGTGTTCGTCTCGCATTGGGCAACGGTCACATCGAACCGCCCGCCTATCCGCGCGCGCCGAGCGCCTTGCCGTCGCCGTTCCCATGGGACGCCGATTGTAGCCGTCCGCGACCCGAGACGCCATGTCCGCTGTTGACGGGCCGCATGCTCGGCCCGTGGCGGGCCGTCGCTGCTGAAGGCGACGGTCTCGACGAGCGGGTACAGGCGGGACGGGATATGAGTATTGTGTCCCCGCAATTCTGCAGCATATAGACGATGCGCATCTAAGTCACACCTCGCCCCCATCTCTACAGGTTGCTTGTTCTGAGTTCCTTAAAGATTCAGCAGCAAGCGTTTCCCGCGTGGTGTCGATCGCCGATTTTACCAGCTGTTTTACAGTGTCGATGAACGCTTGGACGTGCTGCATGTCGTCCGCCTCATTTGCGGGGAGATGCCGCCACTATACCGTCAACGGCGTTTGGCGGCTTGGATGGCTTGCCAGACGCGCTGGGGGGTTGCCGGCATGTCGACATGCTTGACGCCGAATGCCGCCAGCGCATCGACGATGGCGTTGATCAACAGGCCCAGGGCCGGCGTGGTGCCGCCCTCGCCGCCCGGCCGGATGCCGTGGGGATGGGAGGCGGCCGGCACCTCCATGATCACGGTCTTGATCATGGGCATGGTATCGGCGCGGGGCATGGCGTAGTCCAGGTAGGAGCCGGTCAGCAGTTGCGCGGTGTCCGGGTCGTAGTGGATTTCCTCCAACAGGGCCTGGCCCAACCCCTGGGTCACGGCGCCGTGGGCCTGGCCATGCAGAATAAGCGGATTGACCGCCAGGCCGACGTCGTCGACCCCGGTCCAGGCGGCGATGGTCACCTGGCCGGTCTCCGGATCCACCTCGACCTCGCAGACATGGGCGCCGTAGGGATAGCCGCCGGCGCGGTTGGTGATATCGCCGATGCCGCCGAGGCCGCCGCGCAGCCCGTCCGGCAGACTGTCGAGGGATGCCGCGGCCTGGGCAACGCCCCACAGATCGATGCCGCCGCCGCCCGGCGCGCTAAAGCCGCCATCGGCGTAGGTAATGCCGCTCTCGGGCGCCTGCAGGACATGCGCCGCGATCGCCGTGCCCCTGGCGAGCAGCTCTTCCACCGCCTCGCCGGCCGCGATGCTGACCAGCCGCATGGAGCGGCCCGAATGAGAGCCGCCGCCCACCGAAACCCGGTCGCTGTCGTTGGCGACCAGGCGCACCTTTTCAAACGGAATCTGCAGCCAGTCACAAATTAGTTGCGGAAAGCTGGTTTCATGGCCCTGGCCGCTGCTCATGGTGCCGACCACCAGTTCGACGCAACCGTCGTCGCAGACGGTCAATTCGGCCCGTTCCCGGGGGATGCCGGAGGTAATTTCGATATAGTTCGCAACCCCGATGCCGCGGCACAGCCCGCGCCGGGCGGACTCCGCCCGGCGCGCCGGGAAGCCGGCCCAGTCGGCCTCGCGCAGCGCCGCGTCCATGGCCGCCGGGTAATCGCCGCTGTCATAGGTGGCGCCGACCGCGTTGGTGAACGGCATGGCGTCGGGGGTAATCAGGTTGCGCCGCCGCAATTCCACCCGGTCGAAGCCGTGGGCGTCCGCGGCCAGCTCGATCAGCCGTTCGATCATATAGATCGCCTCCGGCCGGCCGGCGCTGCGATAGACCGCCGTGGGCGCCGTGTTGGTCAGCACCGCATGCCCCTCGAAATGCACCCAGGGGATGCGATAGACGCTTTGCATCATGGACAGGCCCTTGCGCAGGGGCCAGAAGAACACCGTATAGGCGCCCAGGTTCATGGTGTTGACGCCGCGCAGGGCCAGGAAATTACCCTCCGCATCCAGCGCCAGCTCGGCCCGCGAGGCCAGATCACGGGCCTGATAGTCGCTCAGAAAGCATTCCTGCCGGGTGGCGGTCCATTTGACCGGGCGCCCGACCCGCCGCGCGGCCCAGGGCATCAGGGCATACTCCGGAAAAAACGCGTTGCGGGTGCCGAAATTGCCCCCCATGTCGCCGAACACGGCGCGGCAGCTCTCCAGGGGCACCCCCAGTGTCAGGGCCAGCCGCTCGCGGCTGCGCACGACGCCGGCGCCGGACCCCGTGCGCAGGGTGTAGCGGCCGTCCGCCGGATCGTACTCGCCGATCACCGCGCGGGGTTCCATGGGGCTGCCGGTGACCCGCTGGACCCAGCCCTCGAAGCTGACCACATGCGCCGCCGCCGCGAAGGCGCGGGCGGTCGCCGCGCGATCGCCAACCTCGCAGGTCAGCGAAAGGTTGCCGGGGCAGCCCGGCCAAACTTGCGGCGCGCCGGGCGCCATGGCGTCGCGCGCGTGCACCACCGAGGGCAAGGGCAGGTAATCGACCTCGATCAATTCGGCCGCATCCGCGGCGGCCGCCGCCGTCTCGGCCACCACCATGGCCACCGCCTCGCCGACGTAGCGCACAATGTCCAGGGGCAAGGGGGTATTCTCGGTGACATAGACCTCGAACCCCGGCGGCAGGCGGAGGGTGGCGTCGGGCGGTCCGACCCAATCGGGTTTGTGCGGCATGGCGCCCAAGCCGTCGGCGGCCGCGTCCGCGCCGGTCAGGACCGCCAGCACCCCCGGCGCGGCCAGGGCGCGGGCGCTGTCGATCGATCGGATCGCCGCATGGGCATGGGGCGAACGGACCATGGCGGCGTGGCAGAGCGCAGCCGGGGCAAGATCGCCGGTGTACCGCCCCTGGCCGGTGAGCAGCCGAAGGTCCTCGGTCCGGGGCAGCGGCGCACCGATGCCCTTCGTGGGGGGCGGGCCCTGTCTTGGCAATTTTCGTCCCTTTCAATAGCCCGGAAACGCCGTTGCTCGAGTGGTTCAGCCGTGTTCGGCGATCACGGCCAGGAAGACGGCGGCGAATTTCTTCAACTTGGCCTGGCCGACGCCATGGACGGTGGCGAATTCATCCGGCGTTGCGGGCCGGCGCAGGGCCATGTCCGCCAGGGAACGGTCGGAGAACACCACATAGGCCGGCACCCCCCGCGCCTTGGACAGGCGTGAGCGCAGCGCCTTCAACGCGCCCAGCAGGCCAAGGTCCCGCTCGGATAAATCCGGCGCCTCGG
>JAQBYC010000217.1 GCA_027623205.1 Pseudomonadota bacterium
CGAAAATAGAATCGTCTCACTCCAGCAGAATCCCGGCCTCTCGGCAATACTGTCGTGTAGTGTGAACCGGCACGGCAGAAACAATGGTCCGGTAGCGGCCCTAGGCCGCCCGCTCCATCTTCCATTTGTGGATGAACCGTTCGACGATCGGATTGTGGGTATCTGCGATTTCATCCGGCGTGCCGGACCAGGCAACCTTGCCCTCATGTAACAGGACGATCTGATCCGCGATCTTGATCGCGGTGTTGATATCAGACGTGATCGACAGCGCCGTAGCGCCCAATTCGCGGACATTACGAACGATAAGGCTAGCGATCACGTTCGACATGATAGGGTCCAATCCCGCGGTAGGTTCATCAAGCAGGATAATTTCCGGCTGACTGGCAATGGCCCGAGCCAGTCCGACGCGTTTCTGCATCCCCCCCGACAATTCAGATGGCAGCAAATCCGCCACCGCCGGGGCCAATCCAACCGAGCCCAGGCATTGCACCGACATGTCGTGGGCCTGCTGCAAATTCATTTCTTTCCGCTGCAACTGGCGGAATGCAACGTTGTGCCAGACTGGTAGGCTGTCAAATAACGCCGATTGCTGGAACAGCATGCCGCAACGGTTCAACAACTGATCCCGGTCCTTGCCACGCAGGCCGACCGTGTCCTTGCCATCGATACGAATAGCCCCACGATCGGGATGCACCAGCCCCATGATGCATTTCAGGGTCAAAGTCTTGCCGGACCCGGATTCTCCCAATAAAACCAGTGACTCTCCGTCGGCGATAGACAGATCAACGCCGTCTAGAATCAGTTCGCCGTCAAATGACTTGCAAAGCCCTTCGACGACGATCTTTGGACTGTCCCGGTCCGTCATGTTGTTTCCCATATCATTTTTCAATTTTTATCAATTGGCTGGGTGATTGACCCAACTGCGACAATAGCCTGGAGCAATTTTCAAATAATCAGCGGCGCCATCGCGACTTAAGTTATTGGTTCAATTGCTCTATTCTTAAGAGTCCGGGCATTTTTCGAAGCAACATGCTCTAGGCCATTCGATAGAAAGTACTCGGGCCAGGCTCGCCGTCACAGGCAGCCCTATTCGTATCCAACATATGCACCAGATGGGACAACACGGAACGGGCGGCGGCGGCATGGAGACTTTCAGGGACATCCCGGTACATGCTTTTCACCATGTCTGGAATATGGCCAATATGCTGTTCCAGGCACAGGGCGATTTGCACTTCCCGTTCTTCCCGATGTTTGACCAGTTCACCAACAAATGCTTTAGGCTGTTCAATCCGCGGGCCGTGCGTCGGCCAATAATGATCGTCGGAGCGCAACAGCAGTTTACGCAAACTTTGCATATAAAGGTGCATATTGCCGTCGGGCGGCGAGACGATTGTGGTGGACCAGCCCATGACATGATCACCGGAAAACAGGGCGTTCTCCTCCCGCAAGTGAAAACAGGTATGGTTCGAGGTGTGGCCCGGCGTATAGACCGCTTGCAAGGCCCAATCCCTTGTCTCGAGGGTATCGCCATCGTTCGCCAGGGTATCGGGCTTATAATCCGTATCCGCGCCCTCTTCCGATACGCTCTTGGCGAGCTCTTTCGCCGCACGGCCATGGCCATGGGGTCCACAACCCCAGATATAGGCCCCGGTTGCTGCCTTAAGCGGCGCTGCGCCTGGGGAATGATCGCGATGGGTATGGGTAATGATAATATGGCTGACCGTTTCACCTTTGACGGCATTCAATATGGCGTCGATATGGGCCGGATCATTGGGGCCGGGATCGATCACGCCAACCTGACCGTGACCGACAATATAGGTACCGGTTCCATGCAGGGTAAAGGCGGAGGGGTTGGGCGCAATGACCCGGCGGATCAACGGGGAAATCTGATCCGCCACACCGTATTCAAATGTCACATCTTTCTTAAACGGTATATTGGCCATCCATCGCACTCCAAATTTTATCGCGGCGGTGAATTCTTGGCGAATCCACCGATGCTCCACGCCAACATTACGAATATGGACGCCAGGATCAAGGGCTACCCGCCGCCCGTCATGGGCAATGGCGGAGAAACGCCATTGCCGCGCGCCGATTTGCGGAATTCGATCCAATTCATGAAAGCAAAATGAGCGGCGTTCCGATTTCAGTGCGGGCATCTGCGTGCCTGAGGCGTTGCCATTGGCTAGCTTGAATTTCCTGCGCCGTTTCACAGCGGGCGAGGATTCCTGAGGGCACAAATGAGAGGCCGGATAGCGCGGTCCTTCGGGACCGCCGTTGCCATATTCAGCCTTTGCCCCGATATATTTCCTTTGCCACGGAGTTTTGTTATCGTGGCGTTGGTAATATTGGGGGATGCAAAATGCAGATTTACCGCAACGATCTGTGGCGGCGGAGCGGCGGCGGGCTGTTTGGCCTGGGCATGTGCGCTTTTGGCATTTTTAGCCTGATGCAGATCGCCGACGCGCCAAATGCGGTTCTGGCCGACCGCGCCTTGTGGATCGGCATCACCATGAATTTAGCCGGGGTTGCTGCCCTCCTGACTTCCTGGCTGGCCCCGGACCTCTCGGGCATCTGGTGCCGTTCACCGCGCTTTCAAACCAAAAAATAGACGGGTGTTTGTTTTGGAGGCCGTCCGTTAGCCGATTTGTTCCGGTGCGTATATTTCAAGTTGTCCGCATATCCTGGTGCTGATGCCGAAAGGTGGGCATCCAGAGTGAATGTTGAACACATTTTCGTTTAACAGTTCAGCGCCCAGGCACGCTATACACCCACAGAAATTGCGTGACAGGCAGCGGAGATGGCCATGGTGGCGCCCGGTCCCCATGGCTTGCCCGGCCTGCTCGTGGTGCGGCGCCTGCGCAGGGAAGGTTTCATTGTGATGGATTATGATGAGCACGGCGAAAACACAGGCAAGCGAATGATCCGGGTAAGCGAGGAACCAAAATAATGGACGAAACCAAGGGCGACGATGGACAGGAACGCTTAGTGAGGATGCAGAAACGTATGCTGGGCAAGGGCTTTGGCGCAATTCTTGGAGCAAAACTTGAAGCCCTGGAGGAAGGCTATTGCCGCATGGTTCTACCCTGGCGCGAGGATCTGTCCCGTGGCGACGCCCTGATCCATGGCGGCGTCACCGCCGCCCTGATTGACAAGGCCGGCACGGCAGCCGCTTGGTCCTACCTGGATATTCCAGAGGGCACACGGGGTTCTACCGTGGCCATGAACGTCAATTTTTTGGAAGGCGCCGTAACTGATCTGATCGCTGAAGCGCGTACCGTCCGGCGCGGCGGCTCCATTGTGGTGGTTGATGTTGAAGTCAAGGATCCTAATGGCATCATGCTCGCCAAAGGACTGGTTACTTACAAACTATCTAGACCGAGAGTTTTCTAGTGTTTTCAATTAATTATATCGTTAATTTAATAATTTACCTATCTTTACCGGGAAAGCAGCAGTCTGAGCGTTGTCAGGAGTTCGGTATTCCGGTTTCT
>JAQBYC010000078.1 GCA_027623205.1 Pseudomonadota bacterium
CGGATATTACTCACTGCCCCCGCGATTCAATATCTAGTGGGTGTGGGTGAAAGGCGGATAGGCAAGGATGGGAGATTTAAAATGCAGGTTGGTGTTGTTTTCCCGCAAACAGAAATAGGCTCTGATCCGGCCGCCGTTCGGGACTACGCGCAAACGTCCGAGGCCTTGAATTACAGCCACATTCTGGCCTTCGACCATGTTCTTGGCGCCAACAGGGCAAGCCGGCCCGGCTTTAGCGGACCTTATGACCACAATTCGTCGTTTCATGAACCATTCGTGTTGTACGGTTATCTTGCCGGATTGACCAAAACCATCGGCCTGACGACGGGCATCATCATTGTATCGCAACGGCAGACCGCCTTGGTCGCGAAACAGGCGGCAGCGGTGGATGTCTTGAGCGGCGGCCGGCTGCGGCTCGGTATTGGCATCGGCTGGAATGACGTTGAATTCGAAGCGTTGGGCGAGAACTTTCACAACCGCGGCAAACGCTCGGAAGAACAGGTCGAAGTGATGCGTGCGCTGTGGACGCAGGAGACGGTGAGCTATCAAGGCAAGTGGCATACGATCACCGATGCCGGCATCAATCCCCGGCCGGTACAACGACCCATACCGATTCTGTTCGGCGGCATGTCGGACGCCGTCATGCGCCGCGTCGCACGGCTTGGCGACGGCTGGCTGCCGCAATTCGAAGGCTTCGGCGCGGACGGGGCGCGCCCGAATGACGAGGGGCGCCGGCTGATCGCAAAGCTGCATGATTACATTCGAGAGGCGGGACGCGACCCGGCCGCTGTCGACATCGAGGGGCGGGTCAAGTTGGGCGATCGATCCCCCGAGGCATGCGCGGCGGAGGTCGCGGCCTGGAACGATCTGGGCGCCACTCATGTTACCTTCAATACCATGGGCGCGGGATTGTCCTCGCCGGCCGCCCATGTGGATGCGATCCGCCGTTTCAAGGAAAGCCTTGGCGGTTGAATTTATGCTTTATGGTCCGGCGGGGCACGGGCGCCCCGCCGCGCCGTCAGCCTTGAAATGCCTATGGACCAGGATGCATGACTGAATACGAACGGATAACCGTCGCGCCGATCGCCGGTGCCCTGGGCGCCGAAATTGGCGGCGTGGACGTCGCAGCCGAGTTGGACGAGATGACCATAGGCGAGATCCGCCGGGCCCTGCTCGACCATCTCGTGATCTTCTTCCGCGGCCAGAATTTGCCCGTGGCCCGGCATAAGGCGTTTACCAGGCGGTTTGGCGAAATCTTCATTCACCCGAATTACCAGCTGGGCCAGGCAGACAAGGAAATGGTTTACCTGCTGCGCCAGCCCGGCGACACCGGCGTTGCCGGGGAACAATGGCACGCCGATACGACCATGATGGAAACACCGCCCATGGGGGCGATCCTCTATGCCTTGGAAACGCCCGCGTATGGCGGCGATACGTTGTTCGCGAACCAGTATCTGGCTTATGAAGCGCTGTCCCAGGGCATGCGGGATATGCTTGGCGGCCTGAACGCGGTGCATAGTGATGTCCGCGTCGCCGGGCCGCAAGCGGGGGTCAATGCCAAACGGACCAGCAAGGTACGTGATGATGCCAATTGGCGCCCAACCATACATGCGCATCCCGTGGTCCGCGTCCACCCGGAAACCGGCCGGAAATGCCTGTTCGTCAACCGTGTCTATACGATGCACCTGGAAGGCATGATGGAGGCGGAAAGCGCCCCAATTCTGGACTTCCTTTATGACCATCAGTGCCGGCCGGAATTTACCTGCCGTTTTCGCTGGCAGCCGGGATCAATTGCGTTCTGGGACAACCGCTGCACCGTTCATCTTGCCATTCATGACAATTTCGACAGCATCCGCCACATGCAGCGCACCCAGATCGCCGGCTAGAACATCTGCGCCACAAGGGAGTTAGTCTGCATGATCGAGATCGCCCGCGTCGATATTTATCATTTCTGTGCCCCCATCAAGGAGCCAATCCTGACCTCGTTCGGCAAAATCGCGGCGCGCAATAACGTTCTGTTACGGGTCGAGGACCAGGATGGCGCGCACGGCTGGGGCGAGATCTGGTCTTCCTTTCCGCCCTGCGGGGCCGAGAACAAGGTCCGTCTGCTGCAAAGTATCGTGCTGCCGACGGCGCTCGGACGCAGCTATCGGAATCCGGCCGAGGCCTGGCGCGACCTGACCCGGCTGATGCGCCGCCATGCTCTGCAAAGCGCCGAACCCGGTCCCTTCGCCGCCTGCCTTGCGGGCATCGACGTGGCGCTCTGGGATCTGGCGGCGCGCAAGGCCGGCGTGCCGCTTTGGCGTGCGCTGGGACGGGAGAGCCTGCCCGAGCCGCTGCCGGCCTATGCCTCCAATCTCAACCCGGCGGGCGCACTGGAGATGGTCGCCCGCTGCCGCGCGCGTGGCTATCGCGCCTTCAAGGTCAAGGTCGCCTTCGATTTGGCGGGCGACCTGGAGAACATCCGCCGCATTGCCGCCGGCCTTGGCGAGGGCGAGCGCCTCATGCTGGACGCCAACCAGGGCTGGGATATTGCCGAGGCCCGAGAGGCGGTGCCCGCCTTCGGTGATCTGCCCCTCGACTGGATCGAGGAGCCGATCTGTGTCGATGATCCGATCGAATATTGGGCCGAACTGGCCCGTCTCACGGCGGTACCTTTGGCGGGCGGCGAGAATATACTGGGCCAAGGGGCCTTCAATGCCGCCATCGACAGTGGACATCTTGGCGTCATCCAGCCGGATCTTGGCAAGTGGGGCGGCTTTTCAGGCTGTCTGCCCGTGGCCCGGCGCGCCGTCGCCGCTGGCCGGCGCTATTGTCCGCACTGGCTGAATTCCGGCCTCGGGCTGCACGCGTCGGCCCATCTATTATCGGCGGTGGGTGGCGCCGGCATCCTTGAACATGACGCCCTGGAAAACCCCCTGCAAGCGCCGCTGGCGGAACCATTCCCGGCCCTGGTCGACGGCTGTTTCCAATTATCCGACCGGCCAGGCCTTGGCGTGGAACCAAACCTGGAGGCGGCGGGGCAATGGCTGCAATGCCATATCGAGACCACGGCCCGTTGATTTGATAAGTACCGAACGCGCTCTCGTTCTGGGCAGCTGGGTGGTGTGCTAGTATCAAGTACCAATGGTATCGGCGGCCTTCGCTCATCGATCACCAGAAAGGGAAAACCAACATGGAATGCAGAATGGACGGGCGGACCGCGGTTATCACGGGCGGCAGCCTGGGACTGGGGCGGGCAATGGCGATGGAATTCGCTAACTCGGGCGCCAAGGTTGCTATCGTTGCGCGACGCGCCGCGGTGCTGGAAGACGCCAGGGCGGCCGTCAAGGCGGCTGTGCCCGGGGCTGACATCGCGGCCTACGCGTGCGACATGTGCGACGCCACGGCCATCAAGGATATGCACCGATCGGTGGTCGGCGATCTGGGTCCGGTCGACATCGTGGTGAACAACGCGGGCACCTCGCGGGCCATGGATTTCATGGATATTACCGACGAACTGTGGAATGAAGATCTTGAATTGAAGCTGCTGGGTGCGGTCCGCCTGATCCGGCTGACCTTCCCCGGCATGAAGGAGCGGCGTTGGGGCCGCATCATCAATGTGCTGAACGTGGGCGCCAAGGCGCCCCGTGCCGGCGGCGCGCCGACGGCCGTATCACGGGCGGCGGGCATGGCCCTGACCAAAGTTCTGGCCGGCGAGGGCGCCCCGCACAATGTGCTGGTCAACGCCATGCTGGTTGGCCTGATCGAGAGCGATCAGCACCTGCAGCGCCACCTTAAGGCAGGCTCGAACGAAACGATCGAGGCGTTCTATGGCAAGCTGGGACAGACGGTGCCCATGGGTCGCGTGGGCAGGGCGGAGGAATTCGCGAACCTGGCGTGTTTTCTGGCCTCCGACGCCGGCTCCTACATCACCGGCACGGCCATCAATGTCGATGGCAACCGTTCGCCCGTGGTGTAATTGGAAACCTGCTCTCATCCAAAGCTCCATCACCTTTAGGGCGGGTCATGAAAGCAGGGCGCGCACCGCTGTCATATGCGCTTCGGTAATGGTCGAGACCGTGACGACGGCGTCATCGAAACCAATCTCGGCCAGCATGGCGAGGCGCGCGGCGGCTTCTTCCGGTCCGCAACGCAGATCGAAATGATCGTCATCGGATAGCGCGGCGCCGTCCGCCGCGAGGTCCACGGGGATATTGGTGGCAATGGCGCGGCTGCCGCCATCGCCGCGAAAGCGGGCAACGCCCTCTTTCAGCTGGGCGATGTTGGTGAAGCGGGCCGACGCGATCCAGCCGTCATAGTTCTTTGCGGCGATCGGTATCCATCGGCTGCCGGCCCAACTGCCGATTAAAATTGGCGGGCCGCCCCCCGCCGACGGCAGCGGTGTCAAATTGACATTGCGGACGGTTTCGCCGCGCCACAGGCTTTGCATCACCGGCAGCGCCTCTTCCAGCTCGCGAAACCGGCTTTTAAAATCGGCCTCCACCGCTTCAAAGTCGGTTTCCGTCGATCCGGCGCCGACCCCCAGAAGCAACCGGCCCCCCGACAGGAAATGCGCGCTGAGGATACGGTGCGCAAGCTCGACCGGGTGGCGCAACGGAACCTGGAGGATGCAGGTTCCAATATCGATATGCTCGGTTACCGCGGAAGCCGCCGACAGCGCACTGACGGGGTCGGGCCGAAACGAGCCGCGCCCAAGTGAATCGAAAAACCAAAGACTGTCGAATCCTGTCCGCTCCACCAAACGCAGGCCGGCAATATAGGCTTTGCTGTCGGCTGCATCCGCGCTGTCGAAGGAAAGGCTCACGCCTAGTCTCATGCTGCTGCTCCCGCAATGAACCGGAATCTGCCAGGCGACGCGCGCCGGCCGGGGCGAGCATGGCGCGGATTGTATCGAAGGGCAACTTGCCCTAAGTCTTATCCTGACATTCGCTGGGTTGAATGGCGTTTTGAATGCCGGACGGCTTGCCAATTGGCCCGGCACTTTATACCGTTGCCAACAGCAAACCTATTGGCCCCGATCGGGTGCGCACTGGAACCGCCTTTGGATCGGCGCCATCCACCATCACTACTTTTAGGAAAGAGCAGCACCATGGACGTAGCCGGCAAGAAAGCATTGGTATTCGGCGGCACATCGGGGATCGGCCTCGCTACCGTAAAACAGCTGGCGGCACTGGGCGCCGAGGTTATCGCCATCGGCCGCAATGCCGATCGCGCCAAGGACCTGCCGGCGGGCGTTGCGTTCAGGCAATGCGATGTGCGGGACCGCGATATGCTCAGCACTTTGTTCGAGGACAGCGCGCCCTACGATATTCTGGTCAGCGCGGCGACGGGCGGCAGCCGCGCGGCTGGCCCTTTCATGGAAATGGATATGGACGGCTATCAGGCGTCCTTTGACAAGCTTTGGGGCTATGCCAACTGCGTGCGCCTCGGCGCTGGCCGGTTGAGCGAAAATGGTTCAATTGTCCTGGTCAGCGGCGCGCCGGCGCGCAAAGCCAAACCAGGCCAGGTGGCCATATCGTCGGTCGGTGGGGCGGTTGAGGCTCTGGTTCGCGCGGTCGCGCCGGAAATATCGCCGCGGCGATTGAACGTGGTCTCGCCCGGGGTCATTGATACGCCGATGTTTGGGCCGGCGAGTCAGCAGCGCGAGGACTTTGTGAAGTCCGCTACGGCCAATAATCTTATCCCGCGCGGCGGCACCGCCGATGAGGTTGCCCAGGCCATCCTGTTCGCCGTGCAAAATGATTTTGTCACGGGTACGACCATCGACGTGGATGGCGGCTGGTTGCTGTCCTGAGGCGGGTTGGTACAAGAAATGAGACCAGATCAGCGCGCCTCAATTTCGTCGATGCGGGCGCCGGGCGCGATGTGATTGAGGCTGATCCGGGTCTCGATCACCGCAGGCCCGTCATGGGCCATCGCTTCGGCGACGATCTGTTCGACCTGACTTTCCGCCGTGATGCAAAAGCCTTTGGCGCCAAAGGCTTCGCCCCAGGCGGCGAAATCCGGATTTTGCAGCGCCGTGGAGGTGACCCGGCCGGGAAAACTTCTCGCCTGGTGCATGCGGATGGTTCCGAAGGCGCTATTGTTGGCGACGAAAATTTTGATCGGCACGCCGTACTGCACCGCCGTCGCCAGTTCATTGCCGGTCATCATGACGCCGCCGTCGCCGACGAAGGCCACGATCTGACGCCCCGGCGTCGAAAGCCCCGCGGCAACGCCTGACGGCACGCCCGGCCCCATCGCGCCAACCGTGGCGCCGATGAACATGTTGCCTTGGCCAAGGTGAAGGTAGCGGGCCGGCCAGCTGGAAAAGTTGCCGGCATCGGTGGTAACGACCGCATCGGGCGCCAGATGCCTGTTGATCGCGGCGACCACATGGCCGAAGACAACGCCGTCGTTGGCGGAAACCGGGGCCCAGGCCATCACCGCGCGGTGCACCTTGTTGAGCTGTTCAACCCAGGTCGATCGCGCCGGCGAAACTTCGCCGGGATCCATGGCCAGCATCGCCTTGATGAACTCATGCGGATCGCAACCAAGGCCCAGGGCCGGTTCGAAAACCCGGCCGACTTCCGCCGGATCGGGCCAGACATGGATCATCGGCTGGTCCGGTTTCGGCGCCCGCGGGAATGTGAAGCCCTGGCTCATGGAGGGGCCAATCCGCTCACCCAGCACGATCAGCAGGTCGCACGCCTGCATCACCTCCAGCAACGCGGCGGGCGCCCGGTTGATCATCCGCCCGGCGCTGTTTGGGTGGCGGCTATCAAAGGTATGGAAACGCCGTTGGGGCGTCGCCACCGGCAGCATGAAGCGCTCGGCGAAGGTGGTCAGGTCGGCGAGCGCCGCCGGGCCATGCAGCCTGCCGCCGGCGATCACCAGGGGCCGTTCGGCGTTTTGCAGCATGGTATGCGCCGTGGCCGCGTCTTCAGGCGTCGGCGCCGTGATCGCCTTTTTGCGGGGGCCCAGAACCTCCGCCTCGCAGGGACCGTAGAGCAGGTCTTCCGGCAGGACGACGACCACGGGCCCCGGGGTACCGGATTGGGCGACATGAAAGGCGCGGGCGATCGCCTCGCTGATCCGGCTTGGCGCGATCACGTCGATCACCATCTTCGCGGTATCGGAGAACACCCGCGCATAATTCATTTCCTGCAAGGTCATCCGGCCCAACTCGTCCCGGTCGGCTTGCCCGATCAGAAACACCACCGGCTCGGCGTCGTGATAAGCGACATGCAGTGCAATGGCGGCATTCATGGCGCCGGGCCCGCGGCTGATGATGCAGACGCCCGGTTCGTTCCGCAGCCGCGCATGCGCCACCGCCATGAAACCCGCACCGCCTTCGTGCCGGCAGACCACGAGCTTTATTTTGGGAAAGTCCAGCAGGGCATCGGTCAGCGGCAGATAGCTTTCACCAGGCACGCAATAGGCGGTGTCAACGCCATGGGCCTGCAACGAGGCGGCCAATACATGGGCTGCGGATCGGGTCATGGGGCGGCTCCCTTCGGTTCAGCGTGGCTTGCAGTAAGATGGCTCGGCGACTCGAAAATGGCCTAAACCAGCGACGGGCGCAGATAAATTCCGGCCGACGGTTTTCAGGTCTCCGCCGGCGGTGCGACGCAGATCTGGTCGTAAGCGTAGCGCTGGTTGATGAGGCCGTTGTATTGGAAAATATCCAGCGTCGCCTCGAAGGCGGCCGGGGTGATTTCCACATGCGGCGTCCAGCATCCAAGCTGCTGGTAGGTGGCGATACAGCGCGCGAGCACGGCCTCGTCCGTATCGGGAAAATAGGGCTTTTCGGCGCGGGCAATCGCGGCGGCCGGGGTATTGTTCAGGTAGGCTCGGGTTTTCCTGTAGGCCCGAATGAACGATACCGCCATCTCGGTCTCGAGCCATTCCGGTGTCGCGGCCAGACTGGAAAATCCGCAGACACCGATTTGCCGGCCCACCTGGGCCACGATATGGCCGACACCATCAGCCTCCAACTGTTGCGGAAAGGGTCCCTGCTGCTGCACATATTGCCCTTCGCCGCCGCGAAAGGCCTGGTCGATGTCGGCGGCGCCGCCGGGATTGATGACGTTGATCCTGTCATAGTCGATGCCAGCCTTGTGGCAGGCGTATTTGAACATGGCGAGGGGTTGGCCGCCGCCGAACAGCACCGCGTCGGCGCCTTCCAGCTTATCCCAGGTAAAGGCAGGGTCCGCGTCGCGGGCCGTGATGAAGAAACCGTCCATCTCGTTGATCTGGGCAAAATGCACGGCGCTCGGTGTTTCACCCCTGGAAAGCGGCCCGAAACCCTGGCTCAAGGCCGACTGGACCACATGCGCCGAGCCGTCTTCCAAAGCGGCGATGGCCGATTTTCCCGGCGGCGAAACGGACCATTCCGGCGCAAGGCCTTCCGCTTCCAGAAATCCCCCCGACATGGTCGAGATCAGCGGTGAATAGAAGGCTGAGAACAAGGTGAACTGGATGTTGATTTTGGTCATCTGACTGCCTGCCTGATTTTCAGCCGGTGCATCCGGCTGCGGTGATTGAGAGGTTAGCCCATGAAGGCAAATCAGCAAAGTTCGGCCCTTTGATCGCGGCGGGCGGAAAACCGTTCTCATGGCGGCACGCTCTGGATAAACTGAGCATCGATTTCGATGCGATTGGGAAATTCTTAGTAAACAGGCCCTGGCGCGCCGAAGGCCGGTTAAACAGGAGCTACGTTTGCGCCCGGCACCGCAGCCGCAAATGCCCTGCGGCTCCGAGTGCGAAAGGGCGAGGTAAAATATGCCGGATCATCCAACTCTGTTCCTGGCCGGGCGCATGACGGCGCCGCGCGTGGCGTGGCTGGTCCAAACGCTGACGACCGACTGGAATATCCTGTCCTGGACCGAGGACGAGCCGTTCGACGGCTTCGTCGAACAGGTCGCCCGCGCCGATGCGATCGTCGCGGGACGCATTCACGGTACGTGGCCGCCGGTCCCCAGCCTGAAACTGTACCAGCTTCCCTTTACCGGGCATGACTGGATTGGGCCGCGAGACGTTCCGGCGGCCTGCCTCGTCTGCAACACCTTCGAGCACGAGATCACAATTGCGGAGTACGTTCTTGGCGCCATGCTGGAACGGGAAATCGGCATCGCCGCCGTCGACCGCCGGTTCCGCTCCCATGGCTGGGACGGACGCATTGCCGGTACGGGAGAAAACCATGGCGAGTTGTTCGGCAAGACCATCGGGATCGTCGGTTACGGGCATATCGGCGTGGAAGTGGCGCGGCGCGCACAGGCCTTTGGCATGCGTTGCATCGCCGTCACGCGAACGGCGCGGCCGGCACCGGAACCTTTGGCATGGCTGGCGACGATGGAGGGGCTCGCGCAATTGCTCGGCGAAAGCGACTATGTGCTGATCTCCCTGCCGCTGGCGGAGAATACCCGCGGGCTCATCGGCACAGCGCAATTGGCACGGATGAAGTCCGACGGCGTGATCATCAATGTTGGCCGCGGCCGGATCATTGACGAAGGCGCACTTTATAGGGCGCTCGAGGAAAAAAGAATCGGCGGGGCGATCATCGATGTCTGGTACGACTATCCCGGCGCCGACGGCGTGGATCATCCGCCGTCGCAATATCCGTTTCAGGCGCTCGACAATATAATCATGACGCCGCATTTCAGCGCCCGCAGCGCAGCCATGCGCGACCGGCGCTGGAACTTTGTCGCAGCCAACCTGGATCGTTTTGCCCGTGGCGAATTGCCGCAAAATATCTGCTTCGAAGGAACCGGCTGAAGCACTGCTTAAATCCCATTAGACCATTTTCGAGTTTGACTTACCTACCCGCTCCCCCTCCCGACTACCCATTGATCATAATCCTGTGGGTGGTCGGGAGCGGGTGGCTCGGCGACTCGATGAATATCGAAAATGGTCTAGCGACTCCAAATAGTTGCAACCAGCCGTGCCTGCAGGCTTTCATGTCGCATGGGCCGCTTTGACCAATTGCGCTCTATTCGGTAGGTTGACGGCCTTCGATTTATTGTTTCGGCTTGGGGATGTCGACGGCAAAAATGATACAGCAGCAACGCGATCGAATATTGCCTTACCTGCAGCGACTGTTCGGTTATGCGCAGAATCTGGTGCGTGACCGCGAAAAGGCGCGTGATTTGGTGCAGGACGCCGCCTGCAAGGCGCTTGCGGCACGGCAATTCCCACGCGACGAAGCAGCCTATCGGGCCTGGTTGTTCCGCATTCTGCGCAACCAGTTCATCGATGACATGCGCCGGCAAGGCAGAGATAACCGCCGATTGATGGAACTCGATGCGGAGGCGCATGTCGCCGTGGAATATTGGCAGGGTGACGAACGTCTTATCAATAGACTGATGGTCCGCGCTGCAATAGGCCGCGTCAAACCGGGGCAGGCGGAAATTTTGGCGCTGATTGACATTGCTGGTCTAAGTTATGGCGAGGCAGCGGAAGTCATGAATGTGCCCGTCGGTACAATTATGAGCCGTTTGAGCCGCGCACGGACCGCGTTGTTGATCGAGTTGGAAGGTGAAGGCGGGCAGGTGTTGGAATTGACGAAGCGAAGGAAACGAGGTGGCTGAGAAACCTGTCGATCTGGCTCTGCTTGGCGCCTATGTGGATGGCGAACTGGGCGTGGAAGAACGCGCCCGGATCGCCGACGTCGTCGCCCGGGACCCTGAAGTGGCGCGGCAGGTCATGGTCTTGAGTCGGCTGAAGTCAGCTGTGTCCGGGGCGGTGGACATGGAGGCCATTGACCTGCCCCGTGACCCGACCCGGCGCCGCTGGGTTTATGGCATCGCCGCCAGCTTGTTGGTCGTGGTGCTCAGCGCTACCGCTATTTGGCTCACCGCGGGCGGCGGCATGGGAGTCAGCGATGGCTCGGATCGTGCTTTGGTCGCCCATCGCGCCTGGTCAGCGACAGCACAAGATAGATCGCTCAACCCCAGGGTTGTGCTCGCGAGCGCACCGGACGAACTGAGATTCGCTTTCGTGCCCGATTTAGGCTCCGCCCGGCTACGCTTGGTGCATGGCTCCGTTTTGCACGGCCAGAATGGTTCAGCCTTGCTCGCCGGCTACGCTGGCAGCCGTGGTTGCCGCGTGACGCTGATGGTGACCGTCGCCGGGAGCGAAATCAGCAGTAAGTTTGAACTCACCGAACAGGCCGGCGTGACGAGCGCCCGATGGCGGGCCGGCTCGTTGGCCTATGCCATGTTGGCCAGGGGTATGGCGCGGCAACGCTTTCATTTGCTGGCAACGAGCGTCTTTCGGGCCAGTCTTGAAGCAGTGCCGATAAGCCGTGAGACCCAGGTCGCATTGGCCCGTTCTCGGGCAAACAGCAAACCCTGCATGCTAAGCTAAACTCTGTGCCAAATTATTTTGGAATAATTTGGCGCGCCTGGACGTCTTCTCTCACTTAAATGGCGCGGCCCAAAGCTAGGTGGCGCGTGGGGAGGTGCTGCGAAAGCGCAGCCAGTCTGGGAGGACTTCTATGAGCACGAATGAGAGCGAACAAGTACCGGTAAACCTGATGCAGCGCTTTGCTGACGATCCGGAACAAGCTGACCTTGAGATTTTTGGCCGGCGGAGTAATGGCGACCGGCGCGGCTTCTTGCGTGGTGCGGGTCTCGCCACCATGGGTGCGATGTTGGGGGCTGCTATTCCGTTCAACCGCAATATGCCGGCCGGTTTTATCCCGGAAGCATTGGCGCAAAAGGCGATGATGGTGGACGGCAAGGAGGGGCTGACAGTGTTGAATGATCGCCCGATGAATGCCGAAACGCCGCCACATTTGCTGGACGATGATATCACGCCAACGACGCGGCATTTTATCCGCAACAATGGCATTCCGCCGGAGAGCACGTCCGCTGAAGGGTGGAGCCTGACGGTTGACGGCCTGGTCAACAATCCGATGACTTTGTCCATCGCTGATCTTAAATCAAAATTCGAGGTGGTGACCCAGCGCCTGGTGTTCGAATGCGGCGGCAACGGCAGGGCCTTTTTCGATCCACCGGCCAAGGGCAATCAATGGAGCCTGGGCGCGGTTGCCTGTTCCGAATGGACGGGCGTGCGTTATAGCGATGTGCTGAAAGCCGCAGGCGTCAAGGATAGCGTAGTTTACACCGCCCATGTGGGCGCCGACAGCCATTTATCCGGCAAGACGGACAAGTTGGCCATTTCCCGTGGGGTGCCCATCGAAAAAGCGATGAACCCAAATAATTTGATCGCCTTTGCCATGAATGGCAAGGAACTGCATCCCATGAACGGTGCGCCCCTGCGTCTGGTTGTGCCGGGCTGGCCAGGCTCGTGCTCGCAGAAATGGCTAACACGGGTCTGGCTGCGTGATATTGTTCATGATGGTCCAAAAATGACAGGAACCGCCTATCGGGTACCAAAATATCCGGTGCAACCGGGTCAAAAGGTGCCCAATGGCGACTTTGAGATCATCCATGCCATGCCGGTGAAATCACTGATCACGACACCGCAAACCGGCATCAAGTTGAGCGGACGCAGTTTGAATGTGGGTGGCCATGCCTGGGCCGGTGACAGCATAGTGAGCAAGGTTGATATATCGATCGATTTTGGTGCGACCTGGAATACGGCAGATTTATCTCCGCCGCCCAATCCTTATGCCTGGCAACGCTTCGGTGCCGAGGTAAAATTCCCGATCGCGGGCTACTACGAAGTCTGGGCACGGGCAACGGATGCCGAAAGCCGTAGCCAGCCGTTTGCCATTGCCTGGAACCCAAAAAGATATCTCAACAACTCCATGCATCGTGTTTCGGTCTACGTTTCGTGAGCCATTGGGGCCAACCATTCCGTCTTGTTCCGGTGCTGCTCGGCGCGATATTCTTCGCGTTGGGTGGCCCGGCACAGGCAGATGACGGTGAACTGGGAGGCATTCCCCGTGCGCCTGGCGCTGAAGAAGCCTACTATCTTTGTTCCGCCTGTCATTCGTTCCGACTGGTGGCACAACAGGGCCTTAATTACGCACGATGGGAAGAAACACTCATTTGGATGGTCAAGGAGCAGGAGATGGAGGCGCCGGAAGCGGATGACCTCAAACTCATCACAAATTATCTCGCGAAATACTACGGCCCGGATCGACTGGCAAACCAGATCGATAGGCTAAAATACGTGCCTGGCAGCCTTGGAAAACCGCCGCGCTAGACCATTTTGGATATTCATCGAGTCGCCGAGCCACCCGCTCCCCCTCCCGACCACCCACAGGATTATGATCCCAAGTGCGAGCTGTCGCAGCGGAGTTGGCCAGCGGCAGCTTCACATCGCCTATCGCGTGCGCTACCGTACGCCCTGACAGCGTCGATGAACCGTCTGTCCGGAAAAATTGATGAACGGGAGGTACAAGGCATGAGCACCGCAGATCCTAACCGGGTGATTGTGACGGGTGAAAATCCGTTCATACGGCTTAGCAAAACCGACGGCGGCCCCAATACGACCGAGGCGAGCTTCTGGCGTATCATCTTCTGCCCGGCCGGACCGGGGCACGTGCTCTATATCAAAAGCGAGTTGACGGAAAATCGCTGGCGCATTTACGCCGACAACATTGCAATGGCGCGTTGGCTGCAAGCAACCGTCCAGGGCATGCTCAATGCCGAATTGTCGGACACGGCCATACCCGTGCGCGACGCCCAGTTCAGCAAAGTGGGTGATCCGAACTATTTCTGGACCGAGCGGGTGGTATCCCGGGACGCGGCGCTGGACCTCACATGGTACCAGTGTGGTGATCCCTTGCTGATCCATACACAGCCCAACGCGGTACCGGAGCGGCCCTATGGTGTATGCACCGTTCTGGTACCCGCGCTCGGGGCGCGGCTGTCACTGAACGGCGTTGAAGCCGCGGGTCAGCCGTGGCCAACGGAACGGGAAGGAAGACCGTTCAGCACATCTGCGTTGGCCTTCTCGGAAAGCTGGACAGAAGTCCGGTAAGCCAACTTAACCGAATGGTTCCAAATTAGGTTGTGCGCGGGCGTGTTGGCAGGAACTTGGGGAGCCGGTCAGACGGTTCCGCGAGTGTCGCGTTCATGCGGTCCTGGCCCCTGCGCTGGCGTGCAGATATAGTCGTCCGTCTTGAAGCCAGGCTGCGAGAGGCTGATTGTCCAGCAGCAAGCGGGAGATCCGGTTATGAACGAAGCTGTTGAAGGGACATCCCTGCCCAACGAAAGCGCCCTGAAGGCGGCGGGCAGCGAACATTTGTTTATCCATGCCTCGTCCCATCGGGCGCTCGCCAACGACAGCGGCAAACGCATCCTCGTGGAAGGCCGGGGGGCGCTGGTAAAGGACATCGAAGGCAAGGAGTATATCGACGGCTTGGCCGGCCTATGGCTGGTCAACGCCGGTCATGGCCGCCAGGAAATAGCTGATGCCTATGCCCGGCAGGCGGGGACGTTGGCCTATGCCAGTTCGACCCAGGCGACGACCATCCCCGCGATCGAACTGGCGACCAGGCTGGCGGAACTGACGCCGGGGGATCAGGCCACGGCCTTTTTCTGTTCCGGCGGCTCTGAAGCGGTTGAAAGCGCCATCAAGATCGCGCGGCAATTTCATTACTTCAATGGCGAGCCCAAGCGTTCCAAGATCATCGGCCGCCGCGGCTCGTATCACGGTGCGACCTATGGCGCCATGAGCGTCAGCGGCACCCGGCCCATCAGCGAGCCCTATCATGGCCCCTTCATGCATGGGGTGCTGCATGCCTCGCCGCCCTATTGCTACCGCTGCGATTTCCGCCAGAGTTTCCCGGGCTGCGATCTGCTCTGCGCCGATCAGGTCGAACAGATCATCAACTACGAAAATCCCAAGACCGTTGCGGCGGTTATCGCCGAACCGATCTCCGCGTCGGGCGGTATCGTGGTGCCGCCGGATGGTTACTGGCCGCGCCTGCGCGAGATTTGCGATCGCCATGGCGTCTTGCTGATCACCGACGAGGTGATCAATGGGTTTGGCCGCACGGGGCGCATGTTCGCCTCGGACCATTGGGACCTTGTCGGTGACATCATGACGTTGGCCAAGGGTCTGTCGAGCGGCTATGCGCCAATCGGCGCCGTGATGTGCCGGCCCCATGTGGTCGAGGCCTTTGAGGGGGGAAACAAGCTGTCGCACCTGCTGACCTTCGGCGGCCATGCCGCGGCCTGCGCCGCCGCCCTGGCCAATTTGGAAATATTCGAACGCGAGGATCTGGTGGGCAATGCCCAGCGTATGGGCCTTCGCCTGGGGCAGGGTCTGAGTGGATTGTCCAGCCACCCGTGCGTTGGCGACGTGCGGGGCCTCGGCCTGCTGGCGGGGCTCGAACTGGTCAAGGACAAGGACAGCAAGGAAAAATTCGCCGAGGATGGCGCGGAACTGAAGACCCTCGGTGAAGGCCTGGCGCGGCGCGGCCTGCTGACCCGCGTGGGCGGTGTCCTGCCGCTCTCGCCGCCGCTTTGCATCACGGCGGAGCAGGTTGACAAGATTGTTGCCATCATCGATGACAGCCTGACCGAGATGGAAACCACCCACGGTCTCGGTTAACCAGCCCGGAAACGCCTAGCCATGCATTTCACTGAAGCTGACATACGGGCGCGCCTGGCGGTCATCGGGACGCAGGCCGAAAACGTGCTCGATATTGCCGATGCGGCGTTGCTTTTGGCCAACCTGGATTTACCGAAAAACAGCCTCGCGAAATATCGCGATGAACTTGATCTCATCGCGTCAGACATGCGCGCTGCTTCGCGGGGCGCGGCGACTTTATCCGACCGGGTAACGGCGCTGTCCGACACCCTCTATGGACAACATCTCTATCAAGGCGATGTGGAAACCTATGACGACCCGCACAACGCCAATTTAATGCATGTCATCGACCGCCGCAAAGGGCTGCCCGTGGCCCTTGGCATATTGGCCATCCACGCCGGCCGTTCCCAGGGGTGGGACATCTCGGGCTTGAATTTCCCCGGCCATTTTCTATTGCGTCTGAGCCAATCCGGCGAGCATGCATTGATTGATCCGTTTGATGAAGCCCGCCGCGTCGCCGGCGAGGATCTTGCGCGAATGTTCCTGCGGCTGCATGGTCAGGAAATGCCGCCCCAAGCTGATGTCATCCAACCCGTATCCGATCGGGATATTCTGGTTCGGCTGCAAAATAACCTGAAGATCCGCGCTCTGCGCGAGGGAGATCGGCAACGGGCCATTGAAATCCTGCTGTCGATCGTTCTCATCGCACCGGCCAATGTCGAATTTCTGGCGGAACTGGCCCGCCTGGAAGCATCGGTCGGCAATATCAGGTCGGCGCTGCGACGCCTTGATGGATTTATCGGGCGCTATCCGGATATTGCCAATGCCACCGATGTTCTCAGCCTGAAAGAGAGATTAAGCCGCAGACTCAATTGAGCCGGCCGGCAAGGCACTCTCGAAAACGGTCTAAGCGAAACTCGCCAGGAACTCATCGATCATGCGCGATAGATCGTGGGTCGGCCGCCAGCCCCATTCCTCTCGCGCGCAGCTGTCGTCGATGGTTTGCGATCGGCCGTGCAACATCGGTTTGGTTGGATCCGGTACAAAGTCAATCATGGCATTTGGAAGCTTGGCCCGCACCGCGTCGGCAATTTCTCCGGCAGTGGGCGTGGGTTTCGCGCCATCCACAAGATAATTGACCATCTTGATGTTTTCCAGCGGCGCCTGGGCCAGCCGCACGGTGGCGGTGGCGGCCTCGGTGATATACATAATGGGAACCCTGGTTTCCGGCGTGGTCCAGACAGTGAAGGGGTTGCCCTTGGCGCTCTCCTCGATCATCCACGAGGTATATTGCACCATGCCCGGCGTCGTGACCCCCGGCCCGATCACGGATGGATAGCGGATGCCCCGGAAATCGAGGCCGTATTTACGCTTGAAGACCAGCCCCATATGTTCACCAAACGCCTTGGTCGCGCCGTAGAACATCATCGGGCGCTGCAGGGTCGTGTCGGTCAGGGTTTCGCCCTCGATATTGCGGCCGTAGGTGCCGATCGAACTGGAAAAGATCACCTGGCGCACATCGAACAGCCGGGCCGCCTCCAGCACATAGAAGGTGCCCATGGCGTTGGTCTGGATCGCGCTGGCCGGATCCGCATCCGATGGCACGGACAACATGGCGCCCAGATGATAGATCACCTCGGGCCGGGTGGACTTGACCACATCCAGCACGTGCGAGAAGTTGCCGACGTCACCGGCGATGGCGTTTACCCGATCGGCCAGATCCCCCAGGCGCGCCGGCGAGGGGTTGCGGCTAAACACGGTTACCTCCGTTTCGCCGGCGTCCAGCAATTGCCGCGCCACCTCCAACCCGACAAATCCCGCGCCTCCCGTAATCAGCGTTGCCATGCTCCGGCCTCCTTGCATTGACGATTTAAGCGACCGGCCAACCTTATCTTATCTTGCGGCACAATGCCGGTTTTGGAAAAGCTCTCGGTTTTGGCCCGGCGCCGCCATCTTCTTGTCGATCACAAAGGCCCGTGGTTCTGTTACCATGCCGCCCGACGGAACGAGAGGGTTTGGCAGATGAGAATCGCGGTTATGGGAACCGGCGCCATGGGCGGCTATCTCGGCGCCCGATTGGCGACGGGAGGGGCCGAGGTCAGCTTTATCGCCCGCGGCGGGCATCTGGCGGCGATCCGGGCGCATGGCCTGAAAGTGACGAGCCCGGCGGGCGATATGTTGATCAAGCCAGCTGCGGCCACCGACGACCCGGCGGAGATCGGCGCCGTCGATCTGGTGCTGCTGGCGGTCAAGATGTACGACCTGGAGATTGCCGCCGACTTCATCCGGCCGATGATCGGCGCCAACACCGGCATAGTCACCTTGCAGAACGGGGTCGATGCACCCGGCGTTGTCGCCGGCCTGTTTGGCGAGGCGAACACCATCGGCGGCGTTTGCGTGATCAACGGTGAGATCGTTGCGCCGGGCGTGATCCAGCACAACGCATTGAATGCGGTCATTGTCGGCGAACTCGGCGGCGGCGAGAGTGAACGATTGCGGCAATTCGCCGCGTTTGCGAACCGCGGCGGAGTCGAGGCCCGGGTCAGCCCCGATATCCGCCTCGATCTGTGGCGCAAGATGATGCTGCTGGCGCCACTGGGCGCGCTTAGCGCCATGATCCGGTTGCCGCATGCGCGTTACCACGAACTGCCGGAAAGCTGGCGCTTGGTCGATATGGGGGTGCGCGAGGTGGTTGCGGTTGCCAACGCACACGGTATTCCCCTGGGCGAGACCGATGTCGAGAACACAATGAAGCTGGCCCACGGGATGCAACCGACTTGGAAAGCCTCGATCACGGTCGATCTGGAGCAGGGGAGGCGCCTCGAAGTCGATGGGCTGGTCGGCGCCGTCTGTCGCTACGGCGAAGAGGCCGGCCTGGATACGCCCTTCCACCGCGTCGCGCTCGGCGTTCTCAGGCCCCACGCCAACGGTAACAGCGAGAGCAATTGAAGCAATTATTTAGAGCGTGTCGCGACTCCAACGAATTGAGAACGGCGCTAACCGACCGCACCGTCCGTCTTCAATGCGGCAATCGCGGCGCCGTTCAACCCCAGCCAGTCGCTGATCACCTGATCCGTATGTTCACCTAGCATTGGCGAGGCTTTTATGCGTGTGGCCTTGCCGTCCACCCGTACCGGCCAGCCCGGCATCTTGAACGGACGGTGCACCGGATGAACCATGGTCTGCATGACCCCGCGCTGTTCAAACGTGATGTCGCTGTTCAACTCGTCGGTATCCAGCACGGCCCCGGCGGGGATCCCCGCCGCACCCACCTTCTGCATCGCATCGAATTTGGATTGGCCGCGAGTCCAGGCGGCAATCACCTCGTCCACTTCCGCCTCACGTTCCACGCGATCGGCGGGGGTCAGATAGCGCGCGTCGCCGATCAGATCCTGCCGCTCGATCACAGTCAGCAAGCGGTCCCAATGTTCCGGGTTGGCCCGGCTTGTCATGATGTAGACGTAGTCATTCGACCCGCCGGGCGCGCAGGGATACAGGCCCATGGGCGCATTGGTCACGCCCGGCACCTTGCTGCTGCCCCGTAGGGCCGCCGTGCCGGTCCGGCCCTGGGTGGCAAAGTTGACGCGCATATAGTGCAGCATCGCATCCTGCATCGCGACCTGCAGCCGGTGGCCCTCTCCGGTCTCGCGGCGCTTGTACAGTGCGCCCAGGATGGTGATCGCCATCAGCATGCCGGTACCGGTATCCCCTATGGTGACGCCGGGCCGGGTCGGCGGGCCATCCATTTCACCGGTTACGCTAAAGGTGCCGCCGCAGGCCTGTGCGATCATGTCGAAGGCAAGATTTTTCTCGAACGGGCTGCCTTCGCCGAAACCCTTGACCTGGGCATAGATGATGCCCGGGTTGATCGCCTTCACCACGTCGTAGGACAGGCCCAGCCGCTCGATCGTGCCAGGGGCGAAGTTCTCCATCATCACGTCCGCCTTGCGGATCATGTCCTTGACCAGATTAAAGCCCTCGGGCGACTTCAGATTGACGGCGACCGACTTCTTATTGGCGTTGAACATGTGGAAATAATATGGATCGGTGTCCGGTTCATTGGGCCGCAGGCGGCGGCCGGGATCGCCCATTTTCGGATTCTCGATCTTCACCACGTCCGCGCCGAGCCAGGCGAGGGATTCGGTGCAAGAGGGGCCGGCCTCGAACTGGGTGAAATCGATGACCTTGACGCCTTGAAGGAAAGTGAAGTCAGTCACGCTATGGGACATGGGCGTGTCTCCTCTGGACTGGGGTGGCGGAACGGTTGGCTCAGGGGTAAGACTGGCACAGTCCATGCGCCGATGCCAATCGTTTGGCGTCTTGTTGCCGGTCTTGCCAATGGTCACGGAGAGCCGCTATGCCTAAATTGGCGGACCATTCGGTTGCCCATTAAAGGGTCTGGGAAGACGTGCACCGCTGAACGGGTCAGGTCGGCGTCGCAAAGAGTTGAAAGAGGAGCAAGGGATGACTAAGAGGCAACAATGGCTGTTGGCCCGCACGCCGCCGGCGGGACTGCCGGTGGCCGACGATTTCCAATGGCGTGAAAGCCCGCTGCCTGATCCTGGCGCCGGGCAATTGCTCTGCCGGACCATCTATCTTTCCCTCGACCCCTATCAATGGGGCCGGCGGCGCCGGGGCCTGGAAAAGCCGGGCGAGGTCTGCCACGGCCGCACCGTCAGCCAGGTGCTGAAAAGCAACATACCGGCCTATGCCGAAGGGGATTTCCTGTTCAATACCAACGGATGGCAAAGCCATGGCCTGACCGGCGAGGGCATTTCCGTCTTCACCTATATGTTCCCGCGAAAACTTGACCCCGCGGTCGCACCCATTTCCACCGCCATCGGCGTTCTGGGCATGCTGGGGCTGACCGCGTATTCCGGTCTGGTGGTGCAATGCCAGCCCAAGGCGGGTGAAACCGTCGTGGTTTCCGCCGCGTCCGGCGGCGTCGGCCAGGTGGTGGGACAGATCGCCAAAATCCTTGGCTGCCGCGTCGTCGGCATCGCGGGCCGGGCAGAGAAATGCGCTTTCGCCACCGACGAACTGGGATTTGATGCCTGCGTCTCGCACCTCAGCGAAGACCTGAGCGGCGCTCTGGCGGCGGCCTGCCCAGATGGCATCGATGTTTATTACGAAAATGTCGGTGGCAAGAGCTTCGAAGCGGTGCTGCGACATCTGAACAAAAATTCCCGCATCACCCGCTGCGGCCTGATTTCGCAATATGGCAATATGGATGGCCGCGACCCGGCGGAGGTTTGGCTGGAGACGGGCCAAGCGGTGTTCGAGAAACAGAACTGCGGCGTCTTCCCCCTGGCGGTCGGCAATTTCGCGGCTGATCACCAGGACGCCTTTTTGGCGCAAATGGCCGGTTGGTTGCGGGACGGCAAGGTGAGGTATCTGGAAGACATCCGTCCCGGCCTGGAAAACACGCCAGAAACTTTCCGTGCCATGCTGGAAGGCGGCAATTTCGGCAAGACCATGATCCAGATCGCCGACGATCCGACAAAATGAACTGCTCCAACTTTCGCACCACCAGGGCTGCTCCATCGTCCGTCGCGTCAGGACGTTGCAACGCCATCCTCGACCGCGTCCCTGTAACGGCCGAATACATGGCAGCGCCGGCCAACCAGCGACAGTCCGGTGGCGAAATCCGAAATCTCCGATCGTATTTAGTCTTTCGGGAGCGCTAAATCCATCGGCAATGGCTGGCCACGCAAATCCTCCGTCCGCTCTACCCGGATCAAGACCGCAAAACCCTTCTTATCAGGGTCACTGTCGCGTTCCTGCTGCACCATATTGTTCCATACCTGTTCGTACGCCTCGCCCTCGGTGTGCAGTTCCGCGGCACCGTAAAACCGCGCTATGCCGCCGACGGGCAATAAACCATTGCCGCCTCGGGCGACGGCGCTAAGCGCCGGATTGCGAAAATAGACTGTCAGCTTTGCGCCATCGCTGAGAGCCTCACTCGACGCGCGGCCCCCGCGATCCCATAGGGCGAGTGTCTCGCTGTCGAAAACCTGCACGCTCCCCCGGGGACTGATGTTGGCGAAGCCGTCCTGCATAACCGTCCCCAATAGGCATACGTTCTGAGGAAACGCGGTGTTGATATGTGCGTGTAATGCTTCAGGAATCTTACTCATTCAATTGCCCGTTCGGTTGGAGTTAAGTTACAGGCAATATCCCGTCCCGTGTCTAAATCGTCACAGCCCGTATCACCGGCGGCGTAGGTTACGCTGCCGCAGTCTGCCGTGCAATATCAAGATCCATTGGTATTGGCCCGGCCCGCTGCCGCCGCGGCGCGCCATGTAGGCGGCCCGTGCGCTAGCGACCAGGGTTTTAGTGGGAATACATCTGACGTTGACACAGGTGCCACCAAACAACTTACGTTCAAGGATCGCGACCTTCAGCCCTTCCCCGGTCATCCGTTGCGCCAGCGATGGCCCTGCTTGACCCGTGCCGACGATAATTGCATCAAACTTCTTCGTCATGAGCGGTCTCCCCAGTGCCCCAGTTTTGCGCCGGCGAGTTCCCTCGGCAGGTCCCCATATTGAGATGCGAAGTCTAGACCATCTTCGATATTCATCGAGTCGCCGAGCCACCCGCTCCCTCTCCCAACCGCCCACGGGATTATGATCCCAAGAGCTACTGGGGGTGGTCGGGAGGGGGAGCGGGTGGGTAGGTCAACCTCGAAAATGGTCGAGTGC
>JAQBYC010000079.1 GCA_027623205.1 Pseudomonadota bacterium
ATGGGTGGTCGGGAGGGGGAGCGGGTGGGTAAGTCAATCTCGAAAATGGTCTAGATCTTGTCAACGAGATCTACCGCATCCGGGAGCCACAGAAGATCCCGTTGGTGACGAGTGCGGATGAGGTCAAGCCTCTGTTGGCCATGGTCAAGAACCTCAAGCGTCGCCTGCTGCTCTCTCTGGCCTGTGGCCGCGGCTTGCGTGCGGGCGAAGCGGCACGGTTGCGCGCCGGCGATATCGACAGCGCCCAGGGCATCATCCGTGCGGTCCAGGCAAAGGGGCGGAAGGACCGCACATGCGCTCGAAAGATCTTTCCGAGCGGCTGTGGGATTGGTGGCAGGTCCGCCCGAAGAGCCGCGACAAGGGTATGCCAGTCGAACAGCAGTTTCTGGTCCCTGGACGCCGGCCTGATAGACCGATGACGACCCGGCAGGTCAGCCGTCTTTTCCATGAAGCCGCCGATGCGGCCGGGATCACCAAGCCGGTGACGCTACATTCGTTGCAGCGTCGCACGGAAAGCGCGCCTTCGGCACGACGCTTTGCCACCCACCTGCTTGAGCGCGGCACCGATGTCCGCCACAACCAGGCACTGTTGGGTCACGACAAGCTCGATACCACGGCCCGATACACACGGGTCGCGACCGGCGCGATCTCCGCCATCGCGAGCCCACTTGATCTGCTATCCAAGCCGGTTGGAAGCCCCAAGAGGAGGAAGAAGGCCAAGCCGGTGCGCCGTTCACCCGGGATTTTTATTTAGGCGGTAGCCTTGAGAATCTGGACGGCACGAACGCTGACCTCGACCGACATTTCGAGGAAATCCTCGCTCTGTCCGTCGTAAGTCCCCGATACAGGTATTGCCTGGGCCGGTTCGCGCGCCACCGCGATCGGCACCAGGTTGTGCCCGCCATAGGTTCCATTGGTGGGATCAAACTCGATCCAACCGGCGCCCGGCAGATAGACCTGAACCCAGGCGTGGGTGGCGCCGGCGCCGTGTATTTCAGACTGCGTCCCGTCGATCGAAGGATCGTAGAGATATCCGCTGACGAAACGCGTTGCCAAGCCAACGCTTCGGACCGCTTCCATCATGAATAGGGCGTAGTCCCGGCATGTGCCGGCGTTACGTGACAAGGTCTCGACAGGACTTTGGACGCCGGGCTCATGGCGTTCCTCATATCGGAATTCGCTCTTGATCGCGCCGGTAACCGCGATCAGAAAATCCTCGGTATCGGTCAGTCCCTCAGCGTTGAGGAAACGACGCGCCCACTCGGTCACCATGCGCTGGGGGTCGGAATAATGGCGTTCGATGGTACGTCCCAGATCGGGGACTTCGCGCGCCGGATAGCTGAAAGGCAGTGTGCGGGCAAACGGCTCAATCGCAAATTCCGGAGCCGTTAACGGATAGCGTTCAATCACGATCACCGATTGAAGGTATAATTCGTCGGCGGGCTCGGTAAAACTCGCCACGGCGACCGAGTTGCCAAACACGTCGTGCAACCAGCGCACCTCGGCGGCGGGATTAATGGTCAGCCGCGCGTCGAGAAGGCGCAAATCATGGCTATCCCGCGGCCGAAACATCAGCCGATGTTCGCCGAACCGCACCGCCTTCGAGTAGCGGTATGTTGTCTTGTGATCGACAGTCAGGTGCTGCAAGAGCTTACTCCGGTGGGCCGCGCCGCGATGCGGAAATCAGCGCTACGGCTAGCAGTTTATACTGCACAAAGCAATGCACTCACAATGCCGTCAACGGCCGCTGAAATAGGTCGCCGCAAGGGCGCTGGACACGTTTGCCAAATACACCTGCAACTCGTCGAGGAACTTGTGGAGCCGGCGCTGCGTGATGCGGCTGCCGGGACCGGTATCGAGCGCGAACACCAGGGCGCGGCGCGCCGTCTCGACGGAATCGTGGCGCCGATTGCCGTGGAGTGTTTCCAATTCGGTCAAACGGGTACCGAGGCGCTCCACGCACAGCGCGACCGCGCGCGGAAACTCCTTGTCGTACAACAGGAACATCGCGATATCGCGCGGCTGCGAGCCTGCCGGGTGGCGGCTGCGATAGGCATGGTAGCCGGCGACCGAGCGCAGCAACACGTTCCAATGCACCGCCTCCATCGCTACCCCAATGTCTTTGCCGGCGCGCTCGAAACTCATGTCGAGGATACGCGTCGTTTGGTCGGCGCGTTCGAGATATTTGCCCATCTGATAGAAGCACCACCGCTCGCCGCGCAGGAAGGTCCCTTCGGCGACGCCCTCGAAGGTCTGGCAGGCCTCTTTGATCTCCGAGCATAGACGCGACAGATTGTCGAGCCGCAGATCGCGCCGGGTCAGTTCGGCCATCCGGTTATGTGAAATGTTGAGACGGGTCCACATCTCCGTGCTGATCAGATGGCGTACCGAACGTGCATTTTCCCGGGCTGTGTAGATCGCCGATGCGATCGACGAGGGATTGTCACGGTCGATAACGTAGAAAGCGACAACATTCGCTGCATCGACGGCGGCATAGCGGGCCAGGTATGCGTCTGTATCCGCATGCAGATCGAGCACCCGCTGCCAGTCGGGACCTTCTTCACTTTCGCGCGCATAGGTCTCGTTGATGTCGAGGATGCGGGCGACGTTTTCCGCGCGCTCGACATAGCGGCCGATCCAGAAGATGTTGCTGGCGAAACGTGCAATCAGGTTATCCAACGACCCAGGTGTCCTTCGAACCGCCGCCTTGTGAGGAATTAACGACCAGCGAGCCCCGGCGCAGCGCAACCCGTGTCAGCCCGCCCGGCAATACCCAGGTGGAATCTCCCGTTACCGCAAACGGGCGTAGATCGACGTGCCGTGGTTCGACGGCGCGCCCCACCAAAGTTGGGCACACTGAAAGGTTGATCACGGGTTGGCTAATGTAATTATTTGGATCCGCAATGAGCTTGGCACGCAATTCGCCCAACTCTCGCTTGCTCGCGCTCGGACCGACGACGACGCCGTAGCCGCCGGCCTCGCCGACCGGTTTGGTCACTAGTTCGCCGAGATGGTCCAGCGTCTTTTGTAAGCCTGCGGTCTCACGGCATATATTTGTCGGCACATTCGACAGGATCGGATCCTGATCCAGATAATATTTGATGATACGCGGCATATAGGCATACACCGCCTTGTCATCGGCAACACCGGTGCCGATCGCATTCGCCAGCGTCACATTGCCTTTCAGATAGGCTTCGAACAGGCCTGCAACGCCAAGAGTACTTTCGGGGCGGAAGATCTTTGGATCGAGGAAATCGTCGTTGATGCGCCGGTAAATCACGTGCACCGGCGCCAGACCGTGTGTCGTGCGCATAAACACCTTGTGGTTCTCGACCACAAGATCTTGGCCCTCGACCAGGGGCACGCCCATCTCGCGGGCCAGGAATACATGCTCGAAATATGCCGAGTTGTAGGCCCCGGGTGACATCAGCACGACATTGGGCGAACCGACGCCAGTTGGCGCCACCGCGCTCAACGCGCCAGCGAGTTGGCGCCCGTAATCGTCGACATCGGCGATGCGCATCCCCTCGGCAAGATCAGGAAAGGCACGCATCATCAGGTGGCGGTTTTCGATCACGTAGGACACGCCCGACGGCGTTCGCGCATTGTCTTCGAGTACCAGGAATTTACCTTTTTCGTCGCGCACGATGTCGATGCCGCAGATATGCACGTAGGTGCCCTGGGGTGGATCAAAACCGCACATCTCGGGCCGGTAATTGGCATTGCCCAGCACCAGCTCTCGCGGCACGACACCGTCTTTTAGGATCTTTTCGCCGTGGTAGATATCGAACAGGAACGAATTGAGCGCGGCGACTCGTTGCTTCACGCCGCTCTCAATAATCTCCCAGTCCTTCGACGAAAGCACTCTGGGTATGACATCGAACGGCAAGATGCGGTCAATCGCCTCGCGGTCTGTATAGACCGTGAATGTAATGCCCAGATTATACAGTTCGCGCTCGGCACCACGGGCGCGGGCGCGCAGTTGCGCGATATCAAGTTGCGCCAGCCGGTCACGAATCCGCCGCGTATGGCCCAGCCGCCGCCCCCCGGCCCGGCCGAATATTTCGCAAAAAAACTCACCGGGCTCATAACCGGTAACCGCACTATGGTTTGACATAGATCGACGGTAACAGAATTCTGGCGTCAATATACGAAATTTGAAGCCGTTCTCGGGAGCTTGACCGTGCGGTGGGCATATCAGATGGCGGGGAATCGCAACCGGCCGGACGATTGCTCCAGCACCAATGCCTCGGTGACCGGACGCGTTCGCAGCACTTCGACGAGTTCGTTCTCCGGTACGGAATTGTCGATCTCAGCGGTCCAAACCTTTAGATAGGTCAATAGGTAATCGCCAAAAGCCGTTATCATTGCCACGTCGGCAGCATCGCGTCCCCGCACCATGAGGATGCGTCCAATGCGCGGTGTATTGTGTCGGGCATCGAAGGTATACCACCGCCCTTCCAGGAAGACCTCGCTCCACGCACAGAAATCGCTGGTCCCATCCGCTTCGGCGCCGATGTGGCTGAGATAGCCGCTGGCGTAGCGAGCCGGTATGTTCATCGCGCGGCATAAGGCCGTGAACAAGTGGGAAAAATCGCGACACACGCCCGTGCCCTCGCGATATACGTCGACCGCTGTCTTCGTCGGTCTGCCGAACCGGTATCCGAAGATGATATGATTTTGCACCCAGTTTGCGATCTCTTGCACCCGGGCCCAACCGGGTGGCGTAGCGCCGAACATATCCCAGGCGTTCTCGATGAGTTCATCGCTTTCGCAGTACCGGCTGGCGGTCAAATAAGGGAGCGTATCGACGGGGAGATCCATAATTTCGTGCTGACGCGCATTCCAGTTGAACTCGTCCGGCTCGCCCGTGTCCTCCACAATGCAGTCGGACCACATAGTCGTTGCACCGGCTGGCGCATGGATACGAGCGCATCGGTTCCCGAATACGTCCGTATATTCCTCGACGGCCGTCTCGGGCTCCACGCGAATATGATCCGATCCAATCATCCGACGATTGTTCAACGGATGCGGATATAATGCCAGGAGCATGGGCGTAGGTTTGGGGCAATCAACAGTAATTTCGAACCCAATGCGAATAAGTATTGTCTGTTCCTTTTCCTATCCCGGGTCTGATCGGGCGTCCGGTCGTGAATGGCTTTCGGAGCCAATAGCGTCCAGCATGTACCTAAAACAACCTTATCAGTATCACAAGCATACGGATACGCGCGTCAAAGCCTCTAATCGTGATCGTTTCTGGCTGGATTTTCCCTTGGGCACGCTTAAAATTCCCAATTTCCTTCTTTGAGCAGGTTTGATATTCCGAATGAAATTCCAACTCGGGCTAATTTGGCCACGGTTATAGACCATTTTCGTGGTTGCGATGTCCGGAATGGGTCAAAAGCGATCTGTTCTGGTTGCTAATAATACCCTCGAAGCTGGAGGCATAGCGGACATGCCTGATCTGGAATCCAAGGAAGGTGCGCTTGTTTAGATTATCGCTGAAACCCGCAGTTTCCTTGGGCTCAATCCTCTCTTCAATTTTACGCAGTTTGGTAAACCCAATATCTTCTGAAGATCGCAATCTGAAATGAGGTCCGGGCGCTGGAAGAGGCGAAAATCCGACGTAGATAATCTGCTTGCGGAAGAAGGCGGCCTGTCAACATTCCCTGATAGTGCGCCGTCACCAAAGGTTTAGCGGACATCGTCGCAAGAGGTCGCCGCTAAGCAACTATTATATTAGGTCTGATGCCACCTTCCAGCTCAACGACCGCTCCGCAGCAATCGTCCGGGCAGAGCCCCCGTTGCCTCGCCATGGCGCCATACCGGAACGCCGGCCACGATCGTCGCGTCTATCCCCGTGGAGCGCTGCAGAAGCCGCTTTCCCCCCGCGGGTAGGTCGTAGCGCACTTCCGGCACTTGAAGCTGCAATGCGTCATAATCCACGACATTGATATCAGCCCGCATGCCTGCCGCGATCCGCCCACGATCGTGAACGCCAATAGCCTCGGCGTTGGCGGAGCTCAGTCGGCGCACGACTTCCTCGATGCGGTGCCTTGGTCCACGCGTGCGGTCGCGCGTCCAATGGGTGAGCGTATGTACCATGTCCGTGGCATCGCACATGATCCCCACATGCGCACCGCCGTCGCCGAGACCGATCAACGTGTTGGGATGTCCGAGCATCTCGTGCACTGACGCCATGTCGCCTCCCGCGTAGTTCGTCATCGGATGATAGAGGATCCCACGGCCGTCCTTTTCCATCATCAAATCGTAGGCGAGTCCGGCCGGATCTATTCCGCGCCGCCGGGCCTCGGCCCCGACGCTGGTGCTCGGATCGGGCTCGTATTGTGGCGGATAACCGAACGGGAAGATCCTGTCCCAGTCCCTTAGCCGAGTAGCCTGCGCCGAGTTTTTACCGGGCTCGGCAAGCAGGCGTGCCCGGAAATACGGATCGCGCAAAATTGTGATACGTGCGTCCATGTCCAACGACGCCAATTCCCGCCAGCTGTCATGGTCGAGAAACGGGTTCAAAGACAGCTCAAAGCCGAGTAACACGCTGGTTGGCCGTCCACGGATTTGACCGGTGATTTGAAGACCCTCGGCATTGGCCGCCGCAATCCGGCCGAGCAGATCGCGCCATTGCCCGGGATGGGAATCTTTTTGCAAAAGGGTGAGCGTCAAAGGACGTCCCGACCTTTTGGCCAGCCGGGTGAGCAGGGCAAACTCCCGGTCGATGGCATCTCCGTAGTCCCCAACGACTTGCATCCAGCCGCGCCCGACCTGAGCCATCGCCTCGGCGATCTCGACCAGTTCCGCCTCCGCCGCGCCGTAGGACGGGACAGGCTCTCCCGCCGCCGTGCGGTGCTGCAGTAGCCGCGAAGTCGAAAATCCAAACGCCCCGGCCGAAATTCCATCCGCCGCGAGGCGCGCCATCTCCGCGCGGTCCTCCGCCGTTGCCTCTTCACGGTTGGCGCCACGCTCTTCCATCACGAAGATCCTGAGAGCCGCATGTGGGACCTGGGTCGCCACGTCCACGTCGTATTGCCGCGCGGCGAGGGTGTCGAGATAGTCGGGAAAACTGGACCACGTCCAAGGCAACCCCGCCGTCATCACCACTTCGGGGATGTCTTCCACCCCCTGCATTAGAGAGATCAGCATGTCGTGGTGTTCATGCCGCACGGGCGCAAACCCGACGCCGCAATTGCCCATCAGCACCGTCGTTACACCATTGCACGACGACGGCATCATCTGGCTGGCCCATGTCACCTGTGCGTCATAGTGGGTATGCACGTCGACGAAGCCGGGTATCACCAACCGGCCGCGTGCGTCGATCTCTTCCGCACCGGCTTCCCCGGCTTGGCCCACGGCGATGATCCGACCGTTCGAAACGGTTACATCTGCATCCTGCATGGGTCCGCCCGAGCCGTCGACGACGGTACCGCCGCGGATGATCAAGTCCGGTTTATCGCTCATCAAACGCGGCTCCAGGCATCATCTCTCCGACGCAGGCAGGCCTCACGGATCATCACGCACGCCCGTGCCGGCATCCGGGGAACCTGCACATTGAACCGATATTATCAGGCGACATCGGGTAGGTTTGCCTGACTACGCAAAACATCAATCGACGATCCGGTTTTCAATGGGTGCGCCACCCGTTAGGCCATGAACCACATCGTCCGATATGGAAACCACTCCAAAATGCGTTCCAATGTCATAGAGACTGGAATCCTGTTCACGGGGTCCGGTCGCCGCGACACAATCCTCGGGCACAACTACACGATAGCCGTGAAAAAACGCATCGTGCACGGTAGATCTTACGCAGATATTCGTGACAACACCCATGGCGATGATGGTATCGACTTCCATATCCTTCAGGGTCAAATCAAGATCGGTATTGAAGAACCCCGAATAGCGCCGTTTCAAAATACGTAAATCTTCTGCCTTCTGATCCAGCCCAGCAATCACCTCCGCGCCCCATGTGCCCTCGACGCAATGTCGCTCCCGCATCAAATACTCCCGGTCCCGGCGCAAATTCGGGCGATGAGAGTCAATGATAAACACGACGACGCCGCCAGCATCCCGCACCGCCGTGATGACGGCATTTTGGGGCCCCAAAAGCCGATCTGAACCAGGCAGCACCATGGCACCACCCTCTACACAGAAATCATTCAGCATATCGATGACCAGCACAGCGGTGTTGTGTGGCGAAAATCGGAATTCTGCTTCATTCCGACGATGCGCGGAAAACTGATCAAGGCTCATTGTAGAACTCCCCCAAGAGGCGACATGATAGGCGCCAGTCAGGTGCTGCGCGCCCCGACCGGCCAACGCTCCTTTAACGCCGTTAGGATAATGCCAGTTGCCATCAGAGCAAGCGCCAACCAAACACCCAAGCCCAGCCGTTCGCCGAAAACCAGCGCACCCCAGCCAATCCCGGCAAGAACCGCGAGATAATTGAATTGCGCAAAAAAGGTTGGCCCCGCCACGCGGACAATTTCCAGGAACAATACGACGATGAAGCAATTCGCGGCAATTGAAACAAGCAGCGCCCAATCGCCGGCGCCCATGCCGCCCGGCGTGGACCATTGGCCTAGGCCCAGCATAAACGGCGCCACGATTGCCGCCGATCCGAGCAGGATCCCGGCTGACATGGCCACAGAGGTCGCCGCCGGCGGCCGCAGCACAGCCGCCGCGACATTGGCGCAGGCGAAGCACACAGGCGCGAGTAGCGAGAGCAAGAACCAGCCGACCAGATCAGCCGTGGGCAATGCCGCCGTTGGGCCGACCAGGATCGCGACGCCCGCGAAGCCGAACAGAATTCCAAGCACGCCAAGTAGGTAGAGCCGCTCTATTCGGACACCGATACTGATCAGATACGTAAAAGGCGGCGATAGCGCTAGAACCATGGTTAGTACGCCAGCTTGCAGATGTGGCGCCACATAGGTCAGTAACGACGTGGGAAAGCCAATTCCCAGACCGCCAATCACCAAATAGACCCGTAGGTGCCGCCAACTCCATTCAGGCGGCGCACGACGCGCGACGGCCAGCAGCCAAAGGGCAAGACCCGCAAACAATGATGTCCAAAAAGCATAACTCACCGGCGGCCAGTTAGCCTCGGCCGCAATTTTGTTGACGGAAAACAGGCTGCCATAAATAACCGCCGCGCCGATCAGCATGACATAGGGACGAAAATCAAAGCTCTTAATCACGGTCATTTCTCCCGGTAACTCACGTCGCCGCATTTTCTCGATACGACCAGCACAAAGCGCATGTGTGTGACTGCTTACCATAAGACACTGCAGTGACGCACGCGCTGCCATCAATCCGAGGGGCATCGATCATTTCGGGGCTTGAACCGCTGATACTGCGTCGGCCGGTACCAGGCAAAAATTGTGAGGCTCGGCGGTTCGATGAATATCGAAAATGATCTAAATCACGCCGTTCGCCCGCAAATCCGCAAGCTCCTCGTCGGATTTGCCGAGACGGCCGCCCAGTATCTCTGCGTTGTGGGCGCCCAGATGCGGGCCGCTGTGCGTAATCCGGCCAGGCGAACCCGCCAGCTTTGGTACAACCCCCGGCATCACGACCTCTCCCAGATCGGCATCGGGCACGTGGGCGATATTCTGCCGGGCCGCATAATGCGGGTCCGCCGCGATATCGGCCGCGGTGTAGATGCCGCCAAAGGGGACATTGCCCGCCACCATGCGTTGTTCGATGTCCTTGAAATCATGGGCGCCGATCCATTCGCCCAGCAACGCTTCCAACTCGTCCGCCCGCGCGATCCGCGCGGCGCTCCTGGCGTAGCGGGGATCGCTGCTCAACGCCGGCATATCCATGGCCTCGGCCAGACGTGCGAAAACATTGTCGCCGCCGGCCGCAATCTGGATGTAGCGGCCGTCCTTCGTTTCGAAGGTGCCGGCGGGCGCGAAACTCGGATTGCGGTTGCCGATCCGCTCGCGCACCGCGCCGGTATTTGCGAACTGCGTTATCATATCCGCGGTAATTCGGAAGCTTGGCTCGTAAAGCGCCAGATCGATCATTTGACCGCCGCCTTTTCCGTCCGTCCCGCCCTGCAGGTCCCGTTGATAGAGCGCCAGAACCACCGCCAGGGCGCCGAAGGTGCCGGTCGAGTAGTCCGCCGTCGCAAATGCCGGACGCACCGGAAAGCGGTCCGGGAAGCCGGTCGGATACATGTATCCCGAAAAGCCAAGCGCTATTCGATCATAGCCGGAGCGCTTCGCGTTTGGTCCCGTCTGCCCGTAACCCGACACCCGCAACATGATCAGGCGTGGATTGACTGCCTGCAAATCCTCCCAGCCGAGGCCCCAGCGTTCCAGGGTTCCCGGCGTGAAGTTCTCCATCACCACGTCGGCCTGGGCGACCAGTTCCTTCAGGATCGCCTGGCCCGCCGGCGCCCGCAAATTCAAGGTGATGGACTTTTTGTTGCGGCCCTCGACCAGCCAAATGTCGGATCTGTTCGCTTTGCCGTCCGTCGGGGTGCCCCGCAGCGCGTCACCGACGCCGGGCTGCTCGACCTTGATAACCTCGGCGCCGAAGTCGCCAAGCATGGTCGCGCCGAACGGTCCGGCGATCAAGGAGCCGATATCCAGGACGCGGACGCCCTCCAGGGGAAGCTTCGTTTCGGAATTGGTCATCTATTCTTTCAATCGTTCGTTTGGACCAGCGCAATTTTCAATAAATTAAATCGCCAACGCGGCCTGAATAACTGGTTCAATTGCTCTCCCTTCAAGAGAAGGCCCGCGGGCAGGCTGAAGAATGCCCCGTATCTTGGCCCTCGTCCATCGCCGGATCATCGGGCGCCATTGACGCGACGCGACGGGCAGCGAATGATTGCCCTGGATGCCGCGCGGGCGGCAAAATGCAGGAAGCGGTGTACGACATGGAATTCCAGGCGTTGGTCGATACGCGCCGCAGCGTGCGCGGCTACAAGAAGGACCCTGTGCCGCGCCGGGTAATCGACGAGATTCTCGCCGTTGCCAAAGGCGCGCCGTCGTCGATGAATAGCCAGCCGTGGCATGTGCACGTGCTGACCGGGGCGCCGCTCGACGAGGTGCGCCGGCGCAACATGGCGGAGATGGAGGCGGGCGTGAAGCCGAAACGGGACATCTTCACCCATGGTCCCTATGAAGGCGTGCACCGCGTGCGGCAGGTCGAGATTGCCAAGAAGCTGTTCGCCGCCATGGGTGTCGAGCGCCACGACCAGGAACGGCGGCAGGATTGGGTGCGCCGCGGCTTCCGCCAGTTCGACGCCCCCGTTTCCATAATTCTGACCTACGACCGGGTTCTCGATCCCGGGGCAACCTGTCATTTCGATCTGGGGGCGCTGAGTTACGGTATCGTGCTCGCCGCCTGGGACCGCGGCCTGGGCGCCGTCGTCAACGGCCAGGGCATCGCGCGTTCTGACATTGTGCGCGAGGTTGCCGGCATTCCACAGGACGAAGTGATCATGACCGCTATCGCCATGGGTTATCCGGACGATGATTTCCCCGCCAACACCGTCAGATCGGATCGCGAACCCAACGGGAACTTCGTTCGCTACATCGGGTTTGAAGATTGAGCAGACCGCAAAATGCCAGCGTCCACCGCCCTGTCGGGCCGGCCTGCGAGGGCCCCCAATTGTCGCCCATCCCTTCCTCAAACATCTTGCGCTGGTGTCGTTGGCGGGGTGACGGCGCTCAGCGCCGGCCCGGACGGAACACGGCCTCCAGACCGAGGGCGTATTTTGACACCGAGACGCGCTCCATTTGGAGGTTCCTGACAATCGCGGCCAGCCATCCCGGAAATCCGAAGTCGTACTTGATCTCGACCATCGTCAGCGCCGGCGGAACGGAAAATCTGAAGCCGTCAGGGCCGCCGCGCCACTGGGCGCCCATGGCGCCCATGATCCGACTGTCGTAGGTGATCCTGAGGCCAGGAGTGCTCTTCACCCCAAAGGCGCGGCGGTGGTAGAGAACCGTCGCCGCGGGAACGAGATTGAAGCGCCTCAGGCAATAAAAGAACTCTTCGAGAAGCGGCGGCCGCTCGCTTTCGTGGACCGAGAAGGCCCCTTCCAACATGCCCAGCGCCGCCGTTTGGTCGATGCGCTGGCGCTGCTTCCAGACGATGTCGCTGTCACGGTTCTTGAACTCCAGGAAAAAGGCGTCCGGTTCGCCGTCGATCGTACGGCGATAGGATCGCAGCCTCGGTTTTCGCCGTATCGCCAACCCTTCGCGTTTTTCGCTGTAATGGAAATACCGCGGACTATCGAAATAGATTGAGTGGTTGTAGTAACTACCCGACGCGGCGCCGTTCACGTCCTCCTCGAGCAGGCCAGAGATGCGTTCGTGCAGCGCCGCCAACTGCCGCCGATCTACGAGGTACTTGCGCTCGTGGCGCCGAAAAGATTGCGTATCAAGCATTGACGGCGCCTATTGACGGGATTCCATCGTGCCGTCGCCATGGCGGCGCTGGGGTAAGGCTTGACCATGCAAAGTCACCCGCCCGCGCCGCTCGACAGACAGCGAAACATCGTTGTCGTCGAACACGACCCTCTCGCCGTCCAACGCCCCGGGGCCGCCGTAGCGCCAATTCTTGGCGAAAACCGCTACAGCGGTCTGGTTCCCCGACAGGCGCCCGTTGGTCATTTTCACCGTGCTGGCATCCTTCACCGCGATGCCTTGCACTGCCCCTGATACCGACAGGCCGTCGACCTCGATCGCCGAAGCTTCACCGATCGACAATCCCTTGTCATCAGCGCCCTCGACGCGGATGTCGTGCAGTATGGAGGTGCTGGTCATGAAATCAACGCCGTCGTTGCCGGCCCGGGTGATGCTCAGCCCGGACAACGATGCCGCACTGTAGTCGATGTCGATGCAGTCAGCGTAACAATCGGCGAACACGGAATCGCTGATCGTGACATCGCCGTAGACCACATGCAGCAAGTCATCGGAAAGTGTGTTGCTCGTAAACTCGACGTTGGAGATCTTCACCGCATCGGCACCCAGGACTGAAACCATTCCCGTCAGCCGCGCATGATCAGCCCGGCCGACGCTGCCGCCTGCCGCTCGCAGGTGACGCAGAACCGAACCGCCGGCAGCTTTGCCGATCAACACCAGCGATCCCCAGGGCGCTGAAGGATCGAGGCGGGAGATGCGGATGGGCGCCTCGGCAGTGCCATCGAAAGTCGCCCGGCCGCGCGAGACGATGGACACGCCCGAGCCCAGACGTAGCGTCGTTCCGGCCCGTACCGTCAGCTGCTGGCTCTCGGCAATCGTCAAGTCCTCCGTTAGCCGTACCTCCCCGGGTCCCAAGACGACCTCTCCCGTCGCCGGTGGCGGAAAGGTCCAAGCGTGCTGCGAGACTGTGTTGTACACGACATCGGCGGGATCGATCCGGCCCTTGGTCTCGACCACGGGTCGGATCGTGGCGCCGGTCACAGCGTTATGAAAGGCACCGGCCAGCGCCGCGGCAACAGAGGCCGGTCCGGCACCTTCGAAGCGGAAAAGATAGCGCTGCGTATCGGCGTCCAGGTAATACGGTGGGACGGGGTAAACTCGGACGAAACGGTGCATCTCGCCGCGATTCTCCAGAAGGCCCGGATAGAGCCGCGTTGTGTCCAGCAGCGCCTCGATGAAAGTGCCGTCCAGGGCACGGTCGGCAAAGACCCTGCCGGGCAGGGCGGCGATGTCGAGATCGGTGGCGGCGTGGCCGCTGACCTCGATCATCGCGATGGTGTCGTCACCCGCCGGCGCCACGAAGGCTGCGACCCTCGTTCGCGCCAGATTTTCGCGCAGGAAATCTTCCCGGTCCCGGATCCATCGGCGGAGCAGCACCTTCTCGGCATCGTACTGGCCGTTGCTGAAAGGCAGTCGCGTACCGCCTGCGAAGGTTGCCCGCATGCCGCCCTTGCGGGCATCGGCCTTGACATCGGGATCGATGGCCGCAAAGACCTCGTCAAGGTGCCTGTTTTGCGCCGCTGCCGAGGCCACGCCGTTCATGGCTTCGAACAGCTTTACGTTGCGCAGATGATAGAACCGGGGATCGCGCAGGGTTACATCGCGCAGGGGCTCGCGAGACTCGTTCATCGGTATTGTCGGGTCGGGTTCGAAGCCTTGGGTCAGTTGCTTGCGGCCCAGGGGGTAGTCGAACATCCCGTGACCGTTGACATCGACGACGCCAGGCTCGAGTTTGCCCATCGAGGGGTCGAAAAAGTAGAGATGGTTATGGAAAAAGTCGGTGTGGGTGCCCGCGGTCAATGCCATCACCGCCAGCCATCGCGCATAGCTGTCCTGCGACAATATCTTCCACAGGGCGATGTAGCGGTCGGGTCCCTTGGGCCCGTACATCTCCTTGATCAGGGCCGCCATGGCGTTAAAGCGATTTAAGTCCGCGGTGTCGCCGGCGACCTCGAAAGTCTCGGCTCTCCAGGGGTCGGAAACATTCTCGCCAATGAAGATCGGGCCCATGACGCGACGCTGCTTGCGCAGGTAGCTCTCGTCCTCGCGTAATGAGAGGTGGTAGACGCCGAAGTACTGGTTGTTTATGAACACCCGGGCGAATTGGGTATCCGACGACAGTACCCCAAGACGCCGCGCCAACTCATCGGCCATGTAGTTCGACACCATCACGCGGTCTTCCGGGTTGACCATGTTGATGTGGCGGCGCAGGTCGAGCGGCATCCCGCGGCGCAGTTGGAGACGCAGCGACGGCTTTTCGGGCATCCAGTGCCAGCGGGAACGGCCGCGATAGCGATACCTCACCTGTCGCCATTGGCCGTCAGGATATTGCAGCCAGGCGGGGTAATAGCGTTCCTTGGCCGAGATGGGCAGATTGGCCGCCATCTTTTCCATCGACCCGAGTTCGACGCGAAGGCGCAGCGTCGGCAGCGCCGATTCGACGGGCGGTTCGTGTTTGTCGAGCGTGACCAGCAAGCTGTTCCAGGCGTAGCGCGGCGCGTTGTAGGCGAGCGCGGCAAGACGGATGGCGACGTCGCCGATCGACATGTTGTCATTGGCCACGCGATAGTATGAAAACATGTTGAAGACCGCAGACCACAATATCATGGCGACCACAATCAACGGCGCCGCGACGAGAATGAGAACAGTTCGCCGATTGTCAAGAAACGCCGCCAATCTCTGTAACAGAGACGCTTTAGGCATCAACGGCTCCGGCTCCGATCAACAATGAGACGGCGACCTGACGGTCGAGTGCGGTGATGCGGTCGAGCACCGTTTCGTAATCGACGCCGCGCTTTAACCTGAGCTCGTAGATGTAATCATTGCCGCCCTCGGCACGGGCGAGCGGATCAACCGAGACCAGGGTGTATTCACTGCAGGTGGCAGCGAGAATCTGTTGGACCGCATCTTTGACCTCGGCCGCCATGCGCAGGCGCAGGACATAGTTGCGGTCAGCGATGGTGCCGAAGCCAAAGCGGTGGAACAGCACGGCGATGAAACAACCGAAGGCGGTGAAAATGGTCGAGAAGACGTAGAACTTCGTGCCCACCGCCATGCCTACGGCCATGGCCATGAACAGGAACGCCACATCGCGGGAGTCCTTGACAGGGTTGCGGAAGCGGACAATCGACATCGCGCCGACCAGAGCGAAAGCACGGGCAACGTTCGAACCGATGATCACCATAATCAAGGCAATGGTAAAGCCGACAAACACGATGGTCTGAGCGAACGACGCACTGTAGGAAATTCCACTGTGGGTGTGTACGTAGGTATAGGCGATCGCCGTCGCCAGAAATGTGCTGAGTACCAGGACCAGCACCATATCCCACGTCGCGACCGTCGATACCAAGTTCAGGTCGACGCCCGATTGCTTGATCAGTTCATCCACGAATATTCTTCTCCGGCCAGCCGTCGATCATCCCGTGATCGGATGGGGGCAAAATTTACTCCGGCCGCCTCATCCTGACAACCAGGGGCCGGGCATGAACATGGTTATGGGCTTTGCCGAGGAATCCAGAGCGCACATCGAAGTCAATAGCAGGATCGGCGTCGGCGCGTCAATTCAGTTCAATTCGCCGCCGGTGGAAGTGGCGCGGGGAAATGGATTTCCCCGCCAACACCGTCAGATCGGATCGCGAACCCAATGGGAACTTCGTTCGCTACATCGGTTTTGAAGATTGAGCGGACCGCAAATGCCGTCCATGGGTCAAAATGGCAGTTGGCGCTCTTCGATGGTGGACCCGGATATTCTGCTGATGTGTCCCTCGCCAATAGAGGACGGCGGAAGAGGCGCCGGGCGCGCGCGTTATAGAACCTCGTAGACATCATAGACCGCGGCCTGGGGTTCGCGCCGTCCGACACCAATGGCGACGGTCCGGTTCAGCCAGTCATGGGCAGTTGAATCCGTTTCAAAGAACAATGCGGTGCGCAGATAGACCTCCTCGGGCCTCACCGCCTGCGCTTGCGCGATACGCTCCATGACCTCCGGTGCGGCGTGGCGGTAACCCCGGTACTGGATGAAAAGGTGATGGCCGCCACTGATTTCCAGGGTCAGTCTGACATCGGGCTGGATCACCCCGTCGAAGCGGTGCAGCAACGCATCGGCGCTGCCCGCGATGATCCGGGCATCAATCCTTGGACCTTGCAAGTGGCCGCTTTCGAAATAATCGATGCGCCGGGCCTGTCCCATCGGCGTGGCGCCAAAGATGTGAGAGCCGGCGATCTCGATCCTGAGTTCGCCGAGGAAAGTCGTGCGCAGCGCCTGGGTGGGGATCATTTCGCCTCCTTCCGGAAATTGGTATCCGCGTAGGGTGGAACGCCGCCCCTTGCGCCATTGATCTTCTGGCGCATGCCGTGCCCGCAGGGTCGCGCCGATCTTTGGAACTTGTCAAGCATGTGGCCGGGGCGGTGGCGATACGCGGCCTGTCGAACCTGGATTGCGGCGGGACCGGGCATCCCAAGGCTTTGGGCCAGGTTTTCTACGCAGGCCCCTATGGACCTTTGAATTCTCAATTGCGCACGCTAGTCTGCGCTTGAATTCAAAATGATGGGACAAGGATCATGACTGCCTATTTGATCGTTCGCGCCGAAGTAGATCCGTCGGTTAAGAGCCAATTCGACACTTGGTATCAAACCGAGCATTTGCCTGATGCGCATAAGGCATTCCACGCGGTCACCGCGAAGAGAGGGTGGAGCAGCGTAGAACCCAATGTCCATGTTGCATATTACGAATTTCCAGACCTGGACGCCGCCAACACGCTTATCAATTCCGACATTATGAAGGGCTTCATCAAGGAATTTGACCGGCACTGGGCTGGAAAGGTCGTCAGATCAAGGGAACTCGTCGAGTTTTCCCAGACAATCTAAAGTCCGATGCAGGTCTCGGGCAAACCGAGCCATAATTGTCATGGATTTGTCCGGTCGAAATGCACTGCGGTGCCCGTGGCCGATGTCGGCGCATCGCCAATTCCGACGCTTGGGCACGGATCGAAGCGCCTTGACGAAGAGATCCGGTATGACTCAATCCGAGCTTCCAGCGAACGCAAGCAGGGCGGCGTTACCGCCAGACGCCGTGGTATCGATACACAGCACGCGTTCGATCAACATGGGACGCCAATCCGACAGGTCGTCGATCAAGGGCGCGATGGGGCCGTCGCGGGAGGCGAGGGCCATTCTGACGGCGCGGTGATCCGCCGCGCCTTGTTCGAGGACGGCGCCCGCTAGGTTCGCCGCCGTTTCAATGTCGCTTAAAGACACCTCGTTGACCGTGGCGAGCAAGCCTGCCGGTGCGCCGGCATCGGTCAGGGCAGCGGCGAATCGTTCCCCGTCACCCGGCGTTTCGTCATTGTCCAGAACGACTGCCCCGTTACCGAGCAACAAAGCCAGCGCGGCTTGCGTGAACGCGCGATGGCTGTCGCCGCTTGCGCCCAGACACAAGAACACCCCCCGGCCATGCACCGATAGGCTGTTGCTTTCACCCGTCGGCCCCGGCAACTCGATGGCTTCGGCGACGCGCTCAGGCACAGCCATCAAGGCCCGGTGAATGGCCGTCCCGATCGCGGCTGGGCAGCTTTCAGCCGTCCGCTCAAGGACGGCGCGGCGATTTGGATGGCGGTTCCATTTCCCTTGGACGGATGAAGATTTCGTCACGGTCGGGGAAAAATCGTTTCCTGTACGTGAAGGCGGGATCGCCGTGCGGGCCAGGGTCCGCGCCCGCCCGCCGGGCGCCGGCTTTTCGGTGAACCGCGCCAGGTAATGGGGCCCACCGGCCTTCGGTCCGGTACCCGACAAACCCTCGCCGCCAAAGGGCTGAACGCCGACCACGGCGCCGATCTGGTTGCGGTTGACATAGAGGTTGCCGACCCGTGCCCGGTCGCGGATTTTCTGCACGCGATTGTCCACCCGGGTATGGACGCCCATGGTCAGGCCGTAGCCGCGCGCATTGATGCTGTCGACCACATGGTCCAGGTTTTCGGCTTCAAAGATGACGACATGCAGGACGGGGCCGAATATTTCCCGCGCCAGCTCCTCGATGCCCTGCAGCCGGTATGCCGCGGGTTTGACGAAATGACCGCGCCGGCTGATTTCATCGGGCAGTTTGACTTTATGGAGCAAGCGGCCGTCCCGCTCCATGGCCTGGCAGTGGGCTTCGATGCCGTCTTTCGCCTCGGCGTCGATGACCGGTCCGATATCGGTCGCAAGGTCCCACGGATCGCCGATGCAAAGCTGGTCCATGGCCCCTTTCAATAAGGTCACAAGGGCATCGGCGATGTCCGATTGCACGAACAGAACTCTAAGGGCCGAACATCTCTGGCCGGCGCTTTGAAAGGCGGCGGCGACGATGTCGCGCACGGCTTGCTCGGGCAGGGCGCTGGAATCGACAATCATGGCGTTCAGTCCACCGGTCTCGGCAATCAAGGGGGCATGGTCGTTGCCCTTTTGGGCCATGGCGCGGTTGATGATCCGTGCCGTTTCGGTGGAACCGGTAAAACATACGCCAGCAATGCGCGGATCGGCGGACAGTGCGCCGCCCACGGTCGGTCCGTCGCCGGGCAACAACTGCAAGACATCCTCGGGGATGCCGGCCAGGTGCATCAATTCGACGGCCCGGTTGGCAATGAGCGGGGTCTGTTCGGCCGGTTTCGCGATTACGGCGTTGCCGCTTACCAAGGCTGCGGTGACTTGGCCGGTAAAGATGGCCAGGGGAAAATTCCACGGTGAAATGCACAGAAAGACGCCGCGTCCCCGGCATTGGTCTTCGGCGAAACGGGTTTCGGACTCGGTGGCATAATAGCGGCAGAAATCGACGGCTTCGCGGACTTCGCCGACGCAATCGGCCAGGGTCTTGCCGGCCTCGCGGGCAGCCAGGGCCATCAGTTCGACGGCATTTTCCTCATAAAGATCGGCCACGCGCCGCAGGCAGGCGGCGCGCGCCTCAACGCTGCGATCGCGCCACGCGTCGACGGCCAGAGTGGCGCGCGTCAAGGCGTCCTCGACCTGGGCCGGCGTCGCGTCCATGGCCTCGCCGACCCTGTCGGCGGCATTGGCGGGATTGAGAATGGGGCGGCCGGCTTCCGGTTGAAGCGCGCCGCCACGCCGCGGCGCGGCGGTCCAAGTCCGATCTTTGAATGCCGCGCGCCGGGCTTGTAGCTGACGCAACGCCAACGGATCGGCCAGGTTCCAACCTTGGGAATTTCGCCGCGATGAACCGAACAGATCGGCGGGCAGGGGGATGCGCGGGTTGGCGATGGCGTCCAGGCGCCTGGCCACCGCGACCGGATCGCGGACCAGGTCGGCGGCGGCAACGGTTTCGTCCAAAACCTGATTGACGAACGAACTGTTGGCGCCGTTCTCCAGCAGGCGGCGCACCAGATAGGCCAGCAGATCCTTGTGGACGCCGACCGGTGCATAAATGCGGCACCGCAGGTCCTGGCGCCGGCGCAGCATTTCAAACAGACTTTCGCCCATGCCATGGAGGCGCTGAAACTCGAAGTCCTTGGACGGGCCCGCCATTTCCAGTACCGTCGCGACCGTATGCGCGTTATGGGTGGCGAATTGCGGATAGATACGCGCCGCGCAGTCCAGCAAGCGGCGCGCGCAAGCCATGTAGGAAATATCCGTCGAGATTTTGCGCGTAAAGACCGGATATCCCGGCAGTCCCATTTCCTGAGCGGTCTTGATCTCGCTGTCCCAATAGGCGCCCTTGACCAGCCGCACCATGATCCGCCGATCAAGGCGTTCGGCCAGGTCGTTCAGCCAGTCGATCACAAAAAGCGCGCGCGGCGCATAGGCCTGCACGACGACACCGAAACCATCCCAGCCCTGCAAGTCCGGGTTTGTCAAAACGTTTTCAATAATGTCGAGTGAAAGGTCCAGCCGATCGGCTTCCTCGGCATCGATGTTGAAGCCCATGTTGGCGTTTTTCGCCAGCTGCGCCAGACTGGCGGTGCGGGCCGTCAATTCAGCGACCGCGCGGGCGCGTTGGCTGAATTCATAGCGCGGATGAAGCGCCGATAATTTGACCGATATGCCGGGATTGCGGCGGCTGTCGGCCTGTTCGCAGTGGTCCGCCAGGGCCGTGATTGCACCCGAATAGGCGAGGAAATAACGCCGGGCGTCGTCGGCGCTATGGGCCGCTTCCCCCAGCATGTCGTAGGAATAGGTGTAGCCCTTGCTTTCGTTAGGCGTCGACCGTTTCACGGCTTCGCCGATATCGCGGCCCAAAACGAACTGATGGCCCAATACCTTCATGGACCGGGACACCGCATTGCGGACCACCGGATCGCCGACGCGCTTGATCATCGCCCGTACGGTGGTGGCGACATCCCAATCGCCGGCGTCTTCCGGTGCGATGACCTTGCCGGTCAACATCAAGGCCCAGGTCGAGGCATTGACCAGCGGTGAGCCCGATTGCCCCAGGTGCCGGCCCCAATCCGCGGGCGCGATCTTGTCCTGGATCAGGGCGTCCATGGTCAGGGTGTCGGGAACCCTGAGCAAGGCCTCCGCCAGGCACATTAAAGCGACGCCTTCCTTGGTGCTGAGGCCATATTCGGCGAGGAACGTCTCCATCATGCCGGGCTGCCTGGCCTGCCGCAAATCATCAACCAGGCCGATGGCGGTATCTTCGATGCGCCGGCGCGCCGCCTGATCAAGCTTCACGACATTGATCAGGCGGCGAATGGCATCGCCCTCATCGGCGAGATAGGCCTGCTCAATGCGATCGCGAAGCGGGCTTCTATTGGGGGGGGCCTGTCGGGCCATCGCGGGTGCATCTCCGAATATGACTGTGATCAGGATGATCAATGCATGAATTTGCTTTTTTCCGTCGCGCGCGGCCCTAAATTGGCATCCGATGTATGACCGCCGGGACAATTGATTTGCGGTAAGCCAGCACGGCACTGATCCGCCTGCCCATTCGATCGTCGGAAATTACACCGTGCCACCGTCTCCGTCACTGTAACCGAAATATACCTGACGCGGCGAGAATGACGGGCGGGATTCCTGCTTGTTTGGGATTTTGGCGGCTGGTAGCATCGAAGCGGTGCCTCTTTCGAGGAGCTAATCCTGCGCAGCTTTTACGGTCGACCAAAGGAAAATGGGAAATATGATGGCCTTCACGCCTCCGACTTTTATGAACTTGCGTGGATCTTGTACGGCATTCCTGGCGTCGTTCGCGATATTGTCGGCGGCGGTCTTTGTCGCGTCTCCCGCGGTGGCGGAAAGCGCGGCCGAGGCCGACTACAACTGCGCTCAGATCGCAAAGCAGCAGACTGGGTTCGATCCCGAATCAACGCCCTTGCCGCAAACGGCTCAGTCATCGGGAGCGCAGTCGGGCTCGGGTCTGCGAGGTGCGGCAAGGGGTGCCATCGGCGGCGCGGTTATCGCCAATGTGACGGGCGGCCAAGGCAGCAACATGTCCCTGATTATGTTGTCTCAACGAAGGGGTGCAGTCCAATACAATGTCGTTCGAAGTGTGTAAATTAAGTGCACTGCCACTGTAATCCACTGTAATCGAACAATAATCTTAACATTATTTTAGCGAATTTGACCGAATATTGCGGCAGGTGGCTGATTGGTTAAACGAGTATTCAGACCAT
>JAQBYC010000080.1 GCA_027623205.1 Pseudomonadota bacterium
GACGTATCAGATAATTTCCGCATCATATCACCCAAGGATTTTCGGGTTCTTAGGTGAGCGGGGTATAATTAAAAATTATAATGCTCCGCACATAATGCGCAATAGAACGGAAAAATCATGACCAGACCACGGATCGGCCTTGCGCTGGGCAGCGGCGTTGGCCGTGGCTGGGCCCATATTGGCGTTCTAAAAGGCTTGGCAAAAGCCGGTGTCGAGGCCGATGTGATATCCGGCACATCCATTGGCGCCTTGGTGGCGGGCGTGCACCTGGCCGGTCATCTGGATGCTCTGGAAAAGTGGGCCCGCTCGTTAAATCGGATGCGCATGATGCGCTATCTGGACCTTTCCATGCAGAACGGCGGCATCATCAGCGGGCGCCGCCTGGGCCGCATCCTGACCGAAAACCTGGGCGATCTGGTTATCGAGCAACTGCCCAAACCCTTCACCGCCGTGGCCACGGAGCTGGCCACGGGGCACGAGATCTGGCTGCGCAAAGGACCATTGGTGGAAACCCTGCGCGCCTCGTACGCCTTGCCAGGCATTTTCCCACCCGTGTCTATCGAGGGCCGCCCCCTGGTTGACGGGGCCCTGGTCAATCCGGTTCCGGTTTCGGTCTGCCGCGCCATGGGCGCGCGTCTGGTCATTGCGGTCAATCTGAACGCCGACATGATGGGCAGCGACCGGCAGCAGGTGATGCAGGCCAAAAACGGCAGTAAAAACGGCAATGGCGCCGCCGCCCGCGCCCTGGACAATCTGTTCCGCCGGGGCGGCACACCGGGCATGTTCAACGTCATGGCAAGCGCGCTGAATATTCTGCAAGACCGCCTTGGCCGCAGCCGCCTGGCCGGTGACCCGCCGGATGTCACCATCGCGCCGCGCGTCGGTCACGTCGGCCTGTTGGATTTTGACTGCGCCGAAGAACTGATCGAACTTGGCGAAGCGGCGGTCGAACGTTCCATGCCCTTCCTGCAGGATGCCTTGACCATCCTACGTACCTAGAGCACATTTCATCTAAATAGGCTCCCAGTCTTTAAAGAATAGCGAAATCGAACCAATCACTTAAGCTGCGGCAGCGACTTCAACCAATTGAAAATCGCGCTCGCACGCATTGAAACGCTGGGTTTTCAGTGAGCAGAACGCAAATCAGCAAATATGCCCAAAATGCCGCGGCCGGCGCCGTCGCGGCCGGCGACCCCCATACCGCCGCGGCGGCGGCGGATGTCTTGGCGGATGGCGGCAATGCCTTTGATGCGGTTTTGGCCGGACTGTTCGCCGCCTGCATCGCAGAGCCTGTCCTCTGTTCCCTAGGCGGCGGCGGCTTTTTGCTGGCGCAAAGGGCCGATGGCAATAGCCTGCTTTATGATTTCTTTTGCCAGACGCCAGGGCAACGCCGATCCGTCGATGAGCTGGAATTTCTGCCGGTGCATGTCGATTTCGGCGCTTCCCGGCAGGAATTCCACATTGGCATGGGTGCCATGGCAGTGCCGGGCATGATTGCCGGCGCCTATGCCGTGCACCAGGATTTATGTACCCTGCCCATGGCCGGTCTGATGCGACCCGCGGTCGCGCTGGCGCGGCGGGGCATTGCGCTGGCGCCGTTACAAAGTTTCATATTGGCGGCCGTGGCACCGATCTATCAATGGTCGGCGGAAAGCCGCGCCCTTTATGACAGCCGGCGAGCGCCGGAACAAACCTTGCGGGCCGGCGAGGTATTCGCCTTGCCGGCCCTGGCCGATCTGTTGGACGCCCTGTCCCGGGAGGGTCCGGACCTGTTCTATCGGGGCGAGGTTGCCCTGGCCATCGCGCGGTTCAACCGGGATGGCGGCGGCGCCATCAGCCTCGAAGATCTGGCCAACTATCGGGTGATGCGGCGGAAGCCCCTGGCGCGGCAGTTCGGTGATGCGGAAATTTTCAGCAACCCGGCGCCATCATCTGGGGGGCCGCTACTGGCATTCTCGCTTGGCCTCATGCAAGACGCCCCCACCGACCATCCTACAGAATTTTTGCTGCAGCTGGTCCAGGCCATGGGATTGACCGATCAGGCCCGTCAGGCATCGGGCCTCAAAGACCAATCCGACGATGCCAGGGTAGCGGCAATGCTATCCGAGACATTTATGGCCGACTACCGGGCGCAAATGCCGGAACGGGCCACCAAGATTGGCGGTACCACGCATATTTCCGTAGTTGACCGGATGGGCAACGCGGCGGCAATGTCGGTGTCGAATGGCGAGGGCTGCGGCCATGTCCTGCCCACTGGCAGCATCATGCTGAACAATATGCTGGGCGAAGAGGATTTGAATCCAAACGGCTTTTTTCAATGGCGGCCCAACAGCCGCATCACCTCAATGATGTCGCCAACGCTTGTGCGCCACGACGATGGCCGCATTCTGGCGCTGGGCAGCGGCGGCTCCAACCGTATCCGCAGCGCCATTCTACAGGTGTTGTTGAACCACCTGCGCCTGGGTCAAACGCTGGGGGAGGCCGTAGCGGCAGCGCGCATTCATTTGGAACGGGATCTACTGCATATAGAACACGGCCATACAGCGCAGACCCTACGGGATCTGTCACAGGCTTTCCCGACGCACCAGATCTGGCCCGAGCGCAATTTCTTTTTCGGCGGTGTCCACGCCGCCGCCTTCGATCCCGGAACCGGTGCCTTTACGGCAGCCGGCGATCCCCGGCGCGGCGGATGCATTGCCTAAAAATTGGCCGTGGCAAGGCAGCCAATGCCTGTTCCTGTGCTCTAAGCCAGATGACGGTTCAGCCGGCCTCCCGCCATGGGATGGGGAACGCCGGTGGTGCCCGGCAAACTAAGGGGCAGGCCATCCAGATGACGGATGGCCAAATAGGCGAACGCTTCCGCTTCCAAAAAATCGCCACGCCAACCGACCATTTCCACTGGCGCCACGGGCCCGTCCAAAACCTCGGCAAGGACTGTCATCAGGGCCGCATTATGCCGGCCACCGCCACAAACCAGCCACTGTCGCGGCGCTTCAGGCAAATGCCGGCCCGCTCGGGCCACGGCCTGGGCCGTGAACGCCGTCAAGGTTGCCGCACCATCCTCGACAGACCAACCGGGCGCAGAGGGTAGGGCGAAATCGTCCCGGTCCAGGGACTTCGGCGGTACCAGGTCGAAATAGGCATTTGCCAGCAAAGCCGCCAAGACGTCGTGATCCACCTTGCCCGCGGCGGCCAATTGACCGTCCCGGTCCATTTCTCCCCGGCCGCATTGACGCACCCAGTCATCTATCGGCGCGTTACCGGGGCCGGTGTCGAAGGCCAGCATTTGGTCGTCCGGGCCAATCCAGGTAACATTGGCAACGCCGCCGATGTTTAAAATCGCCAGGGGCTTTGGCAGCGCGGCTGCAAGTGCGCCGTGATAGAGGGACGCCAAGGGCGCGCCCTGCCCGCCCGCCGCCACATCCGCTGTGCGGAAATCATCGACCACGGCGATCCCGGTTAATGCCGCCAATAACGCCCCATCGCCGATCTGCCAGGTGCGCCGCACCTCTGGCTGATGTATTATGGTGTGCCCATGAAATCCAATAACATTTATTTTATCAATAGTTATATTATTAATCATAAGTAATCTATTAACGACCGTCGCGTGCGCGCGGGTCAACATATCGGCAACCGCGGCAACCTCGCCTTGGCCACCTAGAATGGCCCGCAACCGCGCCTTCATGCCGTCATCGTAGGGCATCGCCAAACTTGGCCCCTGCTCTACTCGAGAGCGGCCGTCGCTGTATAATATCGCGGCGTCGATACCGTCCATGGACGTACCGCTCATCAAGCCTATGGCGGTACGCATTTCTGTCATAGCCTCGTTCCCGTCAGGTACATTGCCGCCTCGGGCTTGCCTGTGTTAAACCACGCCGCCCGCTCCTGAGCCTCTAGCAAGCTGGAATTTGATATCATGACCGCCTTCAAGTCCGAGTTCATTCGCACACTGGTAGAGCGTGGCTTTATGCACCAATGCACCGATCTGGATGCCTTGGACGAGTTGGCCGCGCAGCAAAAGATCACAGCATATATCGGTTACGATTGTACCGCGCCCAGCTTGCATGTTGGAAGCCTGGTGCAAATCATGATGCAGCGGCATCTGCAAAAGACCGGGCATCGGCCTATCGTCCTGATGGGCGGGGGCACCACCAAGGTCGGCGATCCATCCGGCAAGGATGCCGCCCGGCAATTGTTGAGTGATCAGGACATCGACAATAACATGGCCGGTATCCGCGAGATTTTCCGCCGTTTTGTCGACTTCGGCGAGGGCTTGGGCGATGCCATTATGGTTAACAACGACGATTGGTTAAGCGAATTGGCCTATATCCCGTTTCTGCGTGACGTGGGCCGCCATTTTTCCATTAACCGGATGCTCAGTTTTGAGTCCGTGAAATTGCGCCTGGATCGCGAACAGCCGTTGAGTTTCCTGGAATTCAACTACATGATTCTGCAGGCCTATGACTTTTTAGAATTGAGCCGGCGTCATGATTGCGTCCTGCAATTGGGCGGTTCGGACCAATGGGGCAATATCGTCAACGGCGTGGAACTGGGCCGCCGGGTCGATGGTAAAGCCTTGTTCGGTTTTACCACGCCACTGATCACCCTGGCTTCGGGCGCCAAGATGGGCAAGACGGCACAGGGCGCGATTTGGCTCAACAAGGACATGTTAAGCCCCTACGATTATTGGCAATTCTGGCGCAATACCGAAGATGCAGACGTGGGACGTTTTCTGCGGCTGTTCACGGAACTGCCCCTGGAAGAAATTGGCCGATTGGAAGAACTGCAGGACGCCGAGATCAATGAGGCGAAAAAAGTGCTGGCGGATCAGGCTACCACCCTGTGCCATGGCGCCGATGCGGCAATAGCGGCGGCGGAGACCGCAAGACGGACATTTGAAGAAGGCAGTGTGGCAACGGATCTGCCGACCATCGAAGTGGCCGCGGCGGATCTGGAGACAAGCGTCATGTTGTTCGAATTGTTGCGCCGCGCCGGCCTGTGTCAATCCAACGGCGAGGCCCGGCGCCTGATCAAGGGTGGCGGGGCACGGGTCAACGACGCCGCCGTCGGCGATGAAATGACCAAGGTTTCGCTGGCTGATGTCACGGCGGACGGGATCATCAAATTAAGCGCGGGTAAGAAACGCCACGCCCTAGTCCGTCCGGTTTGAAAGCTCTCTGGGACGGCGTTATCGTGCGGCGCTTCCCGGGGTCCCGCCGCTATTTTCAACAGCAGGACTGTCCAGCCCATCAACGATGCGGCGCAGGAAACCCGGCGCCAAGGCAGATAGCAAATTGACCGAAATCTTAGGCGCTTCCAGTCTGCCGGTCACGCTGTAGGTAAAGGCAAAAACCCCTTCCCCTTCGCGTCCAATCAGCAGATTGCCAAGGATCGGGATCACGCCCAGCACGGAATTGATGGTATAGGAGGGCACAATGGTGCCTTGAAACCGCAGCCCCTGATCGGCGCGTTCATAATCGCCGGAAGCAATCAGTGCCAGGGCCGGTCCGACGGCGCGGGCGCGTTCAATATGCAGTTGGTCGCCGCGCAGCGTAAAAGGCACATCTAATCGCGTAAAGCTAATTCCCTTGTCGTTCAGGACATCGCCCAGTCCCTGCAACGACCCGAGGGTTAGCAACTGGGCCAGTACCGGCGCCTTGACGACGCTAAAATTGTCCGCCCGCAACTGCCCAACAACCGTGACGGCGGGGCCGTTTTGATCCGGCACCAGAAAATTCAGATACATGGACCCGCCACGGGCATTGTCATAAATGCGCAAGGCCTGGGCCATACCACCTGCATCGCCCGCCATTAAGTTAAAACGCCGGCCCTTGCCCTCTGCCTTAACAGTAAAACCGACAGATTGCCCGCCCGCCATGGCACCACGGATATCTGCCGTCAGCCAATTCCCGCCACGCCGCCGGCCAACACCGCGCAGCCCGCTTATGGCCACATCGTCCGTCAAAAAGACCCGCTCGACCTGAATATTTAAATCGATCGGCGGCGCCGCCTCCTCTGTCGGGAGGTCCTCGCCCCAGCGGGGTACAAAGGGGCGCAAATCCAGGCTAGGGCCTTTCAGATCAAGGCGATAGCCACCGTCGGGCAGAACCCGCATATCCACACTCAGCCGCGTCGCGCCAAGGGTAAATTCATCGCAGTCCAGTGACACGAGGCCAGCCGTGGAGGCCAATTTGGCGCGGCCGCCTGCTTTCAGACCGGCCCCGGAGAAATCCCAATAATCGATGACTGTCTCGCCGCTGGCTTCCGCCTGGAAGGTCAGCTTCAATTCCGCCGGCACCGCCTCGGGTTTACGCCAGGCGATTGCGTCCAGAACAATTGCCGCCGCCGTCAGATCGAACCGCCCTGCCCCACGCTGGGCACCATTTTTGTAGACATCTACGGAAACAGCCATGTCCACGGCACCGCGCACGGGCGGCAGGGGTGGTTGCCCCAGCGCCTGCCATTGCCTATCTGTCACGCGACCGCGGATAGTCAGGTAATCCTCAGGCGCATCCGGTTTCGCCCGGAAATCACGCTTCCACGACAGTTGCAGCGGGACTCCGTTGACCGCGCCTCGGCCGGACATCTGCAAATTGTCCCGTTCCACGGCTAAGCTAAAGACGCCATTACTCAAAGTGTACCCGCCTGGCATCTTGAGCAATGCCAAATCGGCGAGATTGGCGGCGGCGGAAAAGCCGATCTGCGCCAAACCGAGATCATTGTCCAAGGGGATGCGAAACCGGGCGCGGGTGGCCGAATTGCCGGTGGCGTCTTCTGGCCGTATGGCAAGCGCCTTGGCAAATTCCAGCGGCTTGGCATCCAGTATTGCCAGGGCTTGCCGGACCGGCCCATGGGCGACGAATTCCACATCCAAAATGGGCGCATCGGCCAGGAAATCCGCTATGCGTAGACTGCCTTCGCTGAGTTCCAGACCGCCTGACGTGGCGCTGTCCACGGTCAGACGGTATTCATGGGCATCAATATAACCGCTGCCCCGCGCGGCACGCAGGGGGGGCAAATCGCCGAGATAATCTGCCACAAGATTCTGGTATGACCACTCCAGCCGCACCATGTCCGCGCGTGGTGTGTCCAGCTTCAAATCTCCCGGCCTCAGATCAACACTGAATCTGGCCGCATCGACAATACCGTCTTGAATGTGCGCCAGCACCCAGTTCCGCGAATTGACGGCCAGAGTCTCGGGCCAATAAAGTTCAAATTTCTTTATCGGCAGGTTGTGGAACTGGCCCTTCGCTTGCAGCGACATGCCATCGGCGCCTTGGGCCCAATCGCCGCTTACCTGTGCGGTCACGCCATCGCTCATACCAAGGCTTAAGTCCGCTAAATTCAGCCGGGTCAGATTATCCACGAACCGGCCCTTGGCCGCCACGACCGCAACGGGCATAGCTTTGTCTTGCAGCCCCGCTAGCGTGATTTGCCCTGGGCCCGTGAACACGTCAAATTCAAGCCTATCGACCGTGCCATTCGGCAATAGGGCGACATCGAGGCGACCGGCGGCGACAAGTTGCAGCCCGCGCATTTGCGCCAGACGCGCGCCGCCAATCGCATCGGCCAGTCCCGCGATATCAAGCTCGGCGAAATTCACCGCCACGATAATGGGCGAGGTCTGATCCCGGTATAGCGCCGAGATACCCCACGCCGCTTCCGATTGGCCAATACGCAGACGCGTCGACAAGCTCATTGCAACGCCGTCGTCTTCCTGGTGCAGCTCTAAATCAGTCGCCGGCGCCAAAAATTCAAGGCCGCTACCGGCGTCATGAAAGGATATATTGGCCGCCCGCACGCTCAGCCGCTGAAGATCGCCGAAGACGGCAACGTTCGCCGCCTGGCCCGGTCCAATCAGCCCATCGGGATCGAAAATGATGCCATGGCCTAATCCGGATTCTTCCGTGCTCTCGGTATTGGTGATCTCGATACGGCCATCGTCATGGCGCAAAAGCCGCAGCCGCGGTTCGATTAGCTCCAGTCCGGTAACCCGGAATTGCCCCGCCCAAAGGGCGCGGCTGCTGAAGGTCACGGACAGGCTCGGCACAGAGATCAATTCCGCGCCCCGTGTGTCGATGAAGCGCGCACCCACGACCTGCACGTCCAGCTTCTTCTGCCACCCTCCCCAAGCCAGTACTGCGTCGTCAATCCGTAAGTGAAAGCGCCAGGATTGATCGTCCAGCAAATCTTCCAAGTAAGGCACCAAGGGCGCCAGGGAGACGGGGCCGTGGGACAGCATGACGCCCGTTCCGATCAATGCCAAAATGACTATTGATAGAATGGCCGCGATGGCCTTGCCCAGAATGCCGCCGGCTTTTCTAATCAAGCTGGTTTTGCCAGTTTACTTGCAAGAGCGGGACAATGTTGATCGGTCCTATAAATTGATGCCGATCAATCATCCCCAACCGCGCTTCCCTATTTCAGTTGATCCAAACTAACGGGAACGATGACAAATCGGAAACGACCCCTCGCCTGGCGGGAGGCCGCCGCTAATTTCAGGCATATAGCTTTCATGCATACAGCGCTATCCAACGGCGATAGCCCTCATTACCGCCTTGACCCCAAAATATTGCTCAAAACCGGAGGTCCTCATTCGCCACGCACGCAATTTCGCAAGTATTTATTCAAAACCATCTCTACCAGCTGCCGCCCTTGATTTTGAAAACCGAAAATCCAAGGCCAGCTGGCAAAATTGCACAAGCGGACTGGCTCAGCTAGTGAAAAAGTGATCCTGCTGGCCCCAACTTGTTTCTCAATAAAGGAACATCGGTTTACCCAGGGCATAACGCACACTGGGACGATAGGCCAATGGGTCATAAAGCTCGTTCACATCGACCCGTTTTTCACCGAGAACACAGGTATTCGCCGGCACCGTGGTATAATTACCGTCCCGCAAAGCCATCATGACACCCGATTGACCATCCTCCAGTTGCTGCATGGCCAAGTTGGCAAAGATCGTTGCGACCATCCGGTCAAGGGAATCTGGCGGGCCGGCGCGCATCAGATAGGCCAACTGCTGGTTGATCGTGGCCACGCCGGTCTTGCGGGTCAGAAGATCGCTCATATGCTGGCCGATGCCGCCTAGTTTGCGATGACCATAGGCATCCGCCGCGCCGTCTTCAATGATGTCACCACCCACTATGGAGGAGCCTTCAGAGACGACCACCACGGCATAATGGCTGGGATTACGGTTGCGGTCGGCCTTGACCAAATCGGCCAGACGGTCCATCTCCACCGGCACCTCCGAGATCACGGTGCGGTCCGCATCGGCCAGATAGCCGCTGATCAAGGCTGTCTGGCCGCTGTTGCGGCCAAATAACTCAATCACGGCAATGCGTTCATGGCTACCCGTTGGCGTTCTCAGCGCGGTGATGGCATCGACGCTGCGCGTAATGGCAGTGGAGAATCCAATGCAGTAGTCAGTGCCATAAACGTCGTTGTCCATGGTTTTTGGTATGGCGATGACTTTCAGGCCCTGAGCATGCAAATGGGCGGCATAGGACAGGGTGTCGTCGCCGCCAATGGCGATCAGCCCGTCAATTCCCAAAGCTTCCACCACGGACAGGACATGGGACGTGCAATCGAACAAATCTCCATTTGCAACCGCATGTTTCGAGCCGGCCAGAAAATCAGGTAAGTCAGCCGCTCTAACTTTGCCCGGATGGGTTCGCGAGGTATGCAAAAATGTCCCGCCGGTGCGGTCGATGGTGCGCACAATGTCCGGCGACAAGGGTTGTAGCGAGCGCTCCTGAGGGCCGTCGTCGTCGGGATTGTAATGCAGTGGGCCGCCCCAACCACGGCGAAATCCCAGAACGTCCCAACCATTCGCCGCTGCCCGCATGACGACCGCCTTGATACAGGAATTCAAGCCCGGCACGTCCCCGCCACCCGTCAGAATAGCCAATCGCATTTCACACTCCCTGCTCGCCAACTGGTCGGAAGATACTACGCCCCTGATCGAAAGGCGGGGCAATGTTCATTTGGGTCCGTTTGAAAAAAGCGCTATGAATAGACAGAAAATAATTTCGCTGGAAGGTTTGAAATGATGAGAGCGGACATTGATGTCAGAGTATGTGAAGTGGGGTTGCGGGACGGCATCCAGGGTATCGATCAATTCTTTCCGACCGACAAGAAAAAAGCCTGGATCAGGGCTGAAGCTGCCGCCGGGGTCCGGGAGATCGAAGTTTGTTCCTTCGTACCGCCGAGCGTATCCGGGCAGTTCGTTGATTGCGAAGAGGTGGTCGCCGATGCCCTGAAACTTGACAATTTGACCGTCTCGGCCCTGGTCCCGAACTTGCGTGGGGCCGAGCGGGGTTTCGCCACCGGCGTGAACAAGATGAACTTCGTGCTGTCAATTTCGGAAAGCCACAACCAGGCCAACGTACGCTGCAGCCGGGAAGACTCTCTGGACCGGTTCCGCCAGATCGCGGAATTGCGCGGCAGCACAGCCGAAAATAGGGAAGTGACCCTGGCGGTTGGCCTAGCCACGGCATTGGGCTGCACCATCGAAGGCCAAGTCGATCCGGGCGAGGTCGTCCGCATTGCCGAACGGCTTTTGGAATTGGGCGCCGACGAATTGGCGGTATCCGATACGGTGGGTTATGCCAATCCGACCCAGGTGCGCGATGTCTATCGATTGTTGCGCCGCCATCTGGGGGATGATGTGTTGTTGAGCGCCCATTTTCATGACACCCGGGGCCTTGGCCTGGCCAATGTCCACGCCGCGCTGAATGAAGGTGTGCGTCAGTTTGATGCCTCTCTGGCGGGGTTGGGCGGTTGTCCCTTCGCACCGGGCGCCAGCGGCAACATCGTGATGGATGATCTGGTCTTCATGCTGGAAGCCATGGGGCTAAAAACCGGCGTCGATCTGGATGCTCTGGTTGTGGTGCGCGAAATCGTCGCCGCCGGTCTGCCCAACGAACCTTTGCTGGGCGCTATCGCCAAGGCCGGGCTGCCGAAAGGGTTTGCGGCGGCGCATGTTGCGGCTGCGACCAATTTTTAGGCGAAGATATCCAATAGGCGGTCATGCATGCCTTTAGCGACGTCCAAAACGGCGGCATTGGCCTTGAAGGCGCGCCCTGAGGATTTCAGCAACATCAGATCTTCGGCTTCTCGGGGGCCGGCGGCAATCCGCTGAGATGCAATGTCGGCCTGATCCCTGGCGCGGACAAGGCCGTCAAATGCCGTCTGGATGATATTCGCCGGTGCTGCTTTCATAGGGTAACAATGGCGGCAACGGATTAACGGAAGGTTGAAATTTCATCGCAAATCGTCCCGGATTAGCACATACCGATGCCCCATTGTGGCGCAAATTGTCGACATTCCTTACGGGTTGGTTCGGAATCATTTGCGAAAATTATGATTGTGGGCGCCTCGAATTCGGTAATTTCGGAGTATCGTCAATGAACTAGCACCATGTTGCCTATTTCGAACCCCAAGTTGGCCGCAATTTTGCATCATCGTTTGCAGGGTAGCGTTGGCAAAGGCCGCCGGCGCAGGACAAATTGAGGGATTTGGACATGTTGAAGCAGTTTACACGTCGTCTGATCTGCCTTTGTTTTGGTATCGCTATCACTGGCGCCGTATTTTCATTGCCCGCGCGCGCCGCCGAGACAGACCCGGCGGACTTTTTACGCGCCCTCGCCGACGATGCAATTGCTGTATTAAGCGATGATCACCTTGATCAAACCGGCCGCGCCCAGGGGTTTCGTCAAGTGCTGCGTCGTGGCTTTGACATTCCCGCCGTCAGCCGTTTCGTCCTGGGCCGCTATTGGCGCGCGGCCAGCCGTGTTGAAAAAGAAGAATTTGTCCAATTGTTCGAGGATTACATGGTTGCCGTGTATGGTGGCCGCCTCGGCAGGGATAGCGGTAAATTCCTGACGGTCACCAGCCAACGCGCGGACGGCATCGACGGCGCCATCGTGAGCAGCAATATCAAGCGCCCCGATGGGCCTGTCATCATGCTGGATTGGCGCCTGAAACAGGGTGACCATGGCTGGCAGGTGGTGGATATTATGGCCGAAGGGATGTCACTGGCCTTGGCCCAACGGTCGGAATTCGCCTCGGTGATCCGCGCCAACGGTGGAAAACTCTCCAGCTTGCTGACCAAATTGCGCCAAAAAACCCAAACTCTGGCTTTGAACCAAGGCACCCTGCGCCAAACCAACGCTGATGCCAGCACACAATAGAATTCAGACAATAGAATTGCCCAAAATAGGTGCGGGTCCATGGGCGTTAACCGTCTTTTGAAGCCTCGAATAGAATTAATTCCGTCCCTTCATCGACCTGTTCGCCTGGAGCAAATGGGATTGCGGCGATTACCGCATCGCGGGGCGCGGCAATGGTATGTTCCATCTTCATCGCCTCGAGGATCAACAATGGGTCGCCTTTCTTGACAACAGCGCCAGCCTCCACATGCACCTGTACAATTTTGCCTGGCAATGGTGCCGTTACTTTTCCGCCTTCTTCCAAATCGTAGTCGCGCAGGGCCATGGGGTCGATACGCGCTATGCGATGGGCCCGGCCACCGCTTAAAATGGTCACCTTGTCACTGTCATGAACGACGGCGGCCGAGACCCGCAACCCGTCCAGATCGGCCCACAAGGTGCCCCCTTCGTCCACCTCGCCATTGACCAACATATCTCCACCCGGCAACGCCAGGCGATAACCGCCTGCGCCTGGGTAATGCACCGTGACCGTGATATCGTCCCCGTCGCCATCATCGCGAAAACTTAATTCGTCATGGCCTTCGTCGTTCAGGCGCCAGCCATCAACACGCGCCCACGGCGAATGGGGATCGGCAGCGGCGGCATGGCCCTTGCGGGCGAGTAACAAATCCAGACAAGCCAGCGCCAGGGCCTGATCTGGAATAGGGCCCGGTGTAGGGATCAAATCACCCTTGTACTTGTCAATAAAGCCGGTTTCCAGATCGCCGGCGGCAAAAGCGGGATGGGCGGCGACAGCCGCAAGAAAATTCACGTTGGTCATGACACCGGCGATCTCGTAGCGCTCTAAACCATCAAGCAAACGGCGTAGAGCGGATGCACGGTCCCGGTCCCAGACCACCAGTTTAGCGATCATCGGATCATAGAACATGGTGACCTCGTCGCCCTCGCGCACACCAGTATCGACACGCAAATGTGGTCCCTCTTTTGGCGGCCGCAAGCGATGCAGGGTACCCGTGGCGGGCAGAAAATTTTTCTGAGGGTTCTCGGAATAGATCCGCGCCTCAACCGCATGCCCGTCAATGACGAGGTTATCCTGGTTCATGGGCAAAGGTTCGCCGGCGGCAACGCGTAGCTGCCATTCCACCAGATCCTGGCCAGTGATCATCTCTGTCACCGGATGCTCCACCTGCAAGCGGGTGTTCATCTCCATGAAATAGAATCTATCTTCGGACAGGCCGTGGCTGACATCGGCGATAAATTCCACCGTGCCGGCGCCCACGTAACCAATCGCCCGGGCCGCCGCAACCGCCGCATCGCCCATGCTACGCCGCATCTCAGGCGTCATGCCGGGCGCGGGCGCCTCTTCAATTACCTTTTGATGGCGCCGCTGAATGGAACAATCCCGCTCGAACAAATGCACAATATTGCCCTGTTGATCGGCAAAAATCTGAATTTCAATGTGCCGCGGCCGCTCCAGGTATTTTTCAACCAGCACCTTGTCATCGCCGAACGACGACAAACCTTCCCGGCGTGCGCCTTTCAGGGCATTGGCAAAGCCGCCGGGCTCATTGACCTGCCGCATGCCTTTGCCGCCACCTCCCGATACCGCCTTGATCAAAACGGGATAGCCGATCTCCGCCGCCGCCTGGAATAGCACGGCATCATCCTGATCATCCCCGTGATAGCCGGGCACGACCGGTACATTGGCCTTCACCATCAAGGATTTCGCCGCCGCCTTCTCGCCCATGGCGCGGATCGCGGCCGCCGGCGGACCAATAAAAGTAATGAAAGCCGCAGCGCAAGCCTCGGCGAAGGCCGCGTTTTCCGCCAAGAAGCCATAGCCAGGATGAATGGCCCCCGCGCCCGTCCGCTGGGCCGCTGCTATAATCTTCTCGATCAGCAGATAGCTTTCCTGGGCCGGTGACGGGCCGATCAACACCGCTTCATCCGCCATGGCCACATGCATCGCGCCGGCATCCGCCTCGGAATATACCGCCACGGTCGCGGCCCCCAATCGGTTTGCCGTGCGCATGACCCGGCAGGCGATCTCGCCCCGGTTGGCGATTAGTATCTTACGAAACAATGCCTGGCCCTCCAGCCCGGTTCCGCGGAACCCACGCAGCCGGATGTTTGTCCGAACAGGCCGGCGCACCTTGACGGCCTGCCGATCTGGCCCGGCTTTCGGTGCCCGCCCTCATTTCAGTCATGGCCATTTCACAAACCACCCTTCAAAAACAAAAACTGATCGATTGTCGCCGCCTACATGCGGAAGACACCGAATTTGGTCGGCTCGGCAGGTGCGTTCAAAGCCGCCGACAATGCCAGGCCCAGAACATTACGGGTTTCCGCCGGGTCAATCAGGCCATCGTCCCAACCCCGCGCGGTGGCGTAATAGGGCGAACTTTGCGCCGTGAACTGGTCGATTATCGGCTGTTTGAATTCCGCTTCTTCCCGCTCGCTCCACGCTTCACCCTGGCGCTCCAGACCGGCCCGCCGCACCGTGGCCAGGACACCTGCAGCCTGATCCGGTCCCATCAGCGCCAGAGAGGCGCTGGGCCACATCCATAAAAATCGCGGGCTATAAGCCCGGCCGCACATGCCATAATTACCCGCGCCGTACGAGCCCCCGATAATCACCGTGAACTTCGGTACTTTCGTGGTGGATACCGCCGTCACCAGTTTGGCGCCATCCTTGGCAATGCCACCGGCTTCGTATTTCCGTCCAACCATGAAGCCCGAGATGTTTTGCAAAAACACCAAAGGGATGTCGCGCTGGCTGCACAGTTCGATAAAATGCGCACCTTTCACCGCAGATTCTGAAAACAAAATACCATTGTTGGCGACGATGCCGACTGGATAGCCCCAGATATGGGCAAAGCCGCATACCAACGTGGTGCCGTACAGGCGTTTGAACTCATCAAATTCGCTGGCATCGACCATGCGCGCGATCACATCACGGACATCATAGGGTTGCCGCACGTCCTGGGGCAGAACGCCATACAGTTCGGTTGGATCATAGGCTGGCGGGCGTGGCGGCTGCAGATCCCAACGGCACTGCTTGACCCTGTTCAGGTTGGCGACGATTTGCCGGGCGGTCGCCAGGGCGTGACGATCATCCATGGCGTAATGATCCGTCACGCCGGAAGTGCGGGAATGTAGATCCGCCCCGCCAAGATCCTCGGCCGACACTTCCTCGCCCGTGGCCGCCTTGACCAGCGGCGGACCGCCCAAAAAGATCGTTCCTTGCCCCCGCACGATAATGCTTTCATCCGACATTGCCGGCACATAGGCGCCGCCGGCGGTGCACGAGCCCATGACCACGGCGATCTGGGGAATGCCTTTAGCGGACATGTTGGCTTGATTGTAGAATATGCGCCCGAAATGATCCCGGTCGGGGAAAACTTCCGGCCATTCGGGCAAATTGGCGCCACCCGAATCCACCAAATAGATACAAGGCAGATGGTTTTGCTCCGCCACCTCTTGGGCCCGGACGTGTTTCTTCACGGTCATGGGGTAGTAAGTTCCCCCTTTCACCGTGGCGTCGTTGGCAACGATGAGGCATTCCCGCCCAGAGACCCGGCCAATACCCGTGATCACCCCGGCCGAGGCAATGTTGTCATCATACAGTTTCCAGGCCGCCAGTTGCTGCAGCTCCAAAAACGGCGCGCCGGGATCAAGCAACGAGCGGATGCGTTCGCGGGGCAACAGTTTGCCGCGTTCCAGGTGCCGCTGGCGGGCCCGTTCGCCGCCACCCAGCTTAACCTGGGTCACGGCATCGCGTAGAGCTGCCAGCTTTTCTTGCATATGGGCGCAATTCGCCTGAAATTCAGGCGAGCGGGTTTGGATCTTGCTGGCAATCAGCGTCATCGTCGAACGACCTCAATTAACAATAGTCAACTCCGATCTTGAGCAATCTACTCAGCCGCCACCTGGGGCAATGCGGCCAGCGCCGTTTGCAGGGACGCTTCATCGTAGTCACGGTCTTCCAGCTTGTTGGCGAAATAGTCGGTATAGGCCGCCATATCAAAATGCCCATGGCCGGATAAATTGAACAGGATGGTCTTGGCCGTGCCCTCCCGTTTGCACTGTTCAGCCTGTTCAAATACGGCACGAATGGCATGACTGGATTCCGGAGCCGGTACGATGCCCTCGCTGCGGGCAAACTTCACCGCCGCCTCGAAGCAGCCAATCTGTTGATAGGCCGCGGCTTCGATCAGGCCCAGATCCTTGATATGGCTCACCATGCCGGCCATGCCGTGATAGCGCAGACCACCGGCGTGGAAGCCGGGCGGAATAAAGGAGGAGCCCAGGGTATACATCTTTACCAGCGGCGTCAGATTGCCCGTATCGCCAAAATCATACGCGTACGTGCCCCGTGTCAGGCTGGGGCAGGCCGCCGGTTCCGAGGCAATGATCCGCACGTCTGCGCCACCGCGCAGTTTTGCGCCCAGGAAGGGGAAAGCCAGGCCGGCAAAATTGCTGCCGCCGCCAGCGCAGCCAATAATGATATCCGGATAGTCATCCGCCATTTCCATTTGCGCCATGGCTTCAACGCCAATAACCGATTGATGCAGCAGCACGTGGTTCAAGACGCTGCCCAGGGCATATTTCGTATCATCCCGCTGGGCCGCCAATTCAACCGCCTCGGAAATAGCAATGCCAAGACTACCCGGTGAATCCGGGTCCTTTGCCAGGGCCGCCTTGCCGAATTCCGTGCGGTCCGAGGGTGAGGCAAAACATTGCGCGCCATAGGTTTCCATCAAGGCCCGGCGATAGGGCTTTTGATCGTAAGAAATCCTGACCATATAGACCTCGACCTCGAGGCCGAACAGATTGCCGGCATAGGCGAGGGAAGAGCCCCATTGACCAGCGCCGGTCTCCGTGGTCAGGCGTTTGACACCCTCTTCCTTGTTATAGAAGGCTTGGGCCACGGAGGTGTTCGGCTTGTGACTGCCGGCAGGGCTGACACCTTCATACTTGTAATAAATACGGGCGGGAGTATCGAGGGCCTCCTCCAGCCGGCGGGCCCGATGCAGGGGCGATGGCCGCCATTGCCGGTAGATCTCGCGCACCGGTTCGGGGATTTCAATTTCCCGCTCGGCACTGACTTCCTGAGCAATCAAGGCCATGGGGAACAAAGGCGCCAGATCATCGGGACCGACGGGTTGGCCGGCACCAGGATGCAGTACCGGCGGCGCGGGCTCGGGTAAGTCCGCGGCCAAATTATACCAAGTCTTTGGCAGCTTCTCTTCATCCAGAAGATATTTGATTTGGTTGCTCATTTTACACACCTCAACGCAAGGAAAAGACGCAGCATAATTCAAACGTAGACCATCCGCCAGACACTGGCATTGCGCAGGTCACTGTCTTCCAGGGCAGATGTCGTCGGCACGGCATAGGTTGCCAATTTTTCCAGGCCCTGGCGGGGCAGATAGGTCCGTTGCGGATCACCAATCAGAATTTCGACACCGGCTTGGCGCAAGCCACGCAGCCAGGTTTCCAGCCGCTTTGCCAGGGGCTGTTCAAAGAACAAATCGCCGACCATCACGACCTGCCAATCACCGGATTGATCAACCGGGTCCAATTGCCGGATATTCACGGCGACCTGGTTCAATTTGGCGTTCATCTCAATCGCGGCAATGGCAAAAGGATCCGTATCCGCCGCCGTCACTGCCCCTGCCCCCGCCATTGCCGCCGCAATCGCCTCGAGCCCGCAGCCCGCACCCACATCAAGGACCCTCATGCCGGCAACCGTTTCCGGGCAGTCGAGCAGATAGCGGGCCAAAGCCTGCCCGCCGGCCCAGGCAAAAGCCCAATAGGGCAGCGGCAGGCCCGCCGCTACCCGCTCTTCATCGCTCATCTGCCAGATCGGCATGGATTCGGAAGCCAAATGAAGACGTATTTCAGGCAGCAGGGCCGTACTTTGCACCGTGGTATTGGCGGCTATAAAGCCTGCCCGGTCCGTACTCACGGAAGCGGTGGCGAGATACAGGCTTCCACCGCGGAACCAATTTCCAACAGCGGGCGATCGCCCATGGTTTCGCCCATCAACATGAAACCCACGGGGGCCTCGCCCTGCCGATGGCAGGGAAGGGTTAGGGCGCAGCGGTCCAGGAAGTTGGCGACAATATTATTGCGCAACAACAACCGGCCCACATCCAACCAGGCAGCACTTTCCGCCACATCGGCAATTGCGCAGGCAACCACGGGTGAGGTTGGCATGACAATGGCGTCATAGGGCGCGGTGACGGCATTGGCTGACGCGATCATTTCTGCCCGGATATCGATCAGATCCAGATAGTCGGCGGCGCTCCAGGCATCGCCCATTTGAATTCGGCCCGCCACATTGGGGTCGTACCGGTCGCCGGCCCGGGCCAGAGTTTCCCGGTGCAGGGCATAAGCCTCGGCTGTGGAAAAACCGCCGATGCGGTTAATGGCCGGCAGACGCGCCAGATCCGCGAAGTCGATTTCCGTAACCTGCACGCCCGCCGCCGATAACTTGCGTAACGCGGCTTGAAAGGCGCCGCCGACAACATCGTCCATATCGTCCAGCACCAGATGTTTCGGCACCGCCAGACGCAGGCCTTGCAGCGGCCTGGGCCTTAAGTCGCGCGGTGTCTCGCCGGCGAAAACTGCATCGACCAGGGCGCAACAGGCCGTCGTTGGGGCCAGGGGACCAACCGAATCCAGACTGCGGGCCAAGGGGAATATGCCCGCGGCGACCACCCGCCGGGCAGTCGGCTTGAAGCCTGACAAGCCGCACAAAGCCGCCGGCACCCGGACCGAACCCGCGGTATCCGTGCCCAAAGCGGCCGCCGCCATGCCGTCACTGACCGACACGGCGCCGCCGGACGTGGAGCCACCCGGTATCCGGCCGGTATCCCGGTCCCAGGGATTTTTCGGCGTGCCGTAATGGGCATTGGTGCCCGGTGTGCCCATGGCGAATTCAACCATGTTGGTGCGGCCAATGATAATGGCACCGGCGGCGCGCAGACGGGCCAAAACCGGTGCGTCTTGCGTTGCCGGCGCAGCGTCCCGGCGCACGATGGAGCCAGCCAGAGTCACCTCGCCGGCGACATCGCACAGATCCTTTATGGAGACCGGGATGCCGGCCAGGGGAGACGGCACAAGGTTATTTTCCCGGGCGCGATCCGACGCCTTGGCGCTGTCCAGGGCCGACTTGTGATAAACTTTGACAAAGGCGCGTTCACCTTCCCCCGTCGGGTCGGCAATGCGGGCCAAGGCCGCTTCAGTCAAGGCCTGACTGGTGGTCCGCCCAGCTGCCAGGTCGTCCGCCAGATCGGCGAGGCTACGCATCATACACTCCCTCAAACCGCGCCGCTGGCGCGCAAGGCATCGATCTCCGCCTGGTCCAGCCCCAACTGGTGCAGGATTTCGTCGGTGTGTTCACCCAATTCCGGCGTGGCCCGGCGGATTGCCGAAGGCGTGCGGCTTAGCTCCATGGCCTGCGCCACGACCTCCTGATGGCCCAGAACGGGATGTTCAACGGCTTGCGCCATCCTCAGATGTTGCACTTGGGGATCGGCAAAGACCTGATCGATATTGTAGATCGGCCCGCAGGGCACGCCTGCCTCGTTCAAGACCTCCACCCATTCGGCGCTGGGCCGGTTTATGGTAACCGCTTCGATCCGTGCATTCAGCGCGTCGCGGTTCTTGGAACGGACCGCGCCATTGGCGAAACGCGGATCAGCGCCCAGTTCGGGATCGCCCAGAACTTCAACCAGACGCGCATAGATGGCCGCCCCCGATGCCGCGATATTGATATGACCATCCGCCGTCTTGAACACCCCGGTGGGAATTGAGGTGGGATGGTTGTTGCCGGCCTGCCGCGGCACCTCCCCCGCCAGTAGCCAGCGCGCGGCCTGGAAATCCAGCATCGCGATCTGAGCCTGCAACAATGACGATTTGACCCATTGCCCCTGGCCGGAGGTTTCCCGTTCCAGCAGGGCAATCAGGATACCTTGCGCGCAGAACAGCCCCGCCGTCAGATCGGCGACGGGTATGCCGACCCGCATTGGCCCCTGCCCCGGCTGACCGGTTATTGACATCAGGCCGCCCATGCCCTGGGCAATCTGGTCAAAACCGGGCCGCCCGACATAGGGTCCATCCTGGCCAAAGCCGGAGATTGAGGCATAGACCAGACCCGGATTGATTTCTTTCAGGCTGTCATAGTCAATACCGAGGCGATGTTTGACGTCGGGCCGGTAATTCTCGACCACCACATCCATCTCGGCTACCAGGCGGCGCAGGATCGCCATGCCCTCGGCGGATTTAAGGTTCAAGGTCATGCCGCGCTTGTTGCGGTGGATATTCTGAAAATCCGGGCCATGCCGGGGACCGCCCATGCCCTCGCCCTCGTTGGGGCTGGGCGGGGTTTCCAGTTTGATGACATCGGCGCCCCAATCGGCCAGTTGCCGTACCGCCGTCGGCCCGGCCCGCACCCGCGTCAGATCCAATACCCGAAAGCGGGATAAGGGGCCCTGCCCGGACGATTCAGTCATGATCATTTCCTATCTGCTATCTTCGTACTGAACGTCATTGTGACGACTGATCGGACATTGGCAAGTGCCGTGCTCTATGCTGGACGGCAACAAGGTATCAATCGTGGGTCGGGGAACCGTGCAAGAGCAGAAAAGAACACAAGCCGGCATTCTATTTCTGCTGGGGGCAATCGGCTTCATCACCGTGGTCGACACGGCGGCAAAGTATATGACCGCCGCCCTGCCGCCGCTGGAACTTGTCTGGGGTTATTTCCTGGGAATCTTTGTCTGCCTTGTGGGACTAGGGGCAAGCAAGGGTGGCCGCCTGCCGCGCCTTTTAACGACCCGGCGCCCGCTGCTGCATTTTGGACGGAGCGGTTTGCTGGTGCTGTCCATCAGCCTTCTGTTCGTGGCCCTTAAATACATGTCCCTGGCGGACGCCACGGCGATCAGCTTTACCTCGCCCCTGTTCATCACGCTGCTGGCCATACCGATCTTGGGGGAACGGGTGGACCGGGCCCGCTGGCTGGCGGTATTCGCCGGCCTGTGCGGTGTTCTGGTGGTGGTGCGGCCGGGCAGTGGCCTGGCCACGTGGATTTCTCTTTTGCCCCTGTTGGGCGCCCTCTCATTCGCCGGATTTCAAATCAGCACGCGCCTGCTGGCCAACACCGAGACGACTTTTGCCATCCTGTTCTATACCGGGGCGGGCGGGTTGGCGTGGAGCAGCCTGGCGCTGCCATTTGTCTGGTCCATGCCGGAGCCCGTGTACTGGCTGGTCTTTCTGATACAGGGCGCCTTGGGGGTCGGGGCCCACCTGTGCATGATCAAGGCATTCGAATTGGCCGAAGCGTCCCTGTTGGCGCCATTCAATTATTCCAAAATCATCTGGGCCGCGGCGGCCGGTTACCTGGTGTTCGGCGACCGGCCCAGCCTGAACACCATCGCCGGCGCCATGATCATCGCCCTGGCCGGGTTATTCATGATGCTGCACGAGCGTCGCAATAATCGCACCGCTGGCCGCGGCCCGAGGCCGTAAGCTCATGGTAAGCTGGCGCAGTTAGCATGATGGCAATTCAAACGACAATTAGGAGAACAATAATGGGTTTATACCAACCCGCGCTGATAGAAAACCATTGGTATAACCATTCAGCATGGCCAAATTCGGACCATTTTCGAGATTGACTTACCCACCCGCTCCCCCTCCCGACCACCCATTGATCATAATCCTGTGGGT
>JAQBYC010000218.1 GCA_027623205.1 Pseudomonadota bacterium
AGTATTCAGACCATGCGTGGACCAAACCAGTATTGAGCGCGGCGAAATTTCTGAAATTGCCGGGAATGAACAATTCGGCGCATGAAACATTCTTACGCTCGATTAATTGACACCGGCACAGATCGCACGAAGGATAAGGGTCAGGTCTTTTATTTTGCATATCCCGTCGGGTCGTGGTACTCTGCGGCCATGGCTCGTCCTCTCCGCATCGAATATTGCGGCGCTGTTTATCATCTGACGGCGCGTGGCAACCGCCGGGAGGATATTTGTCTCGACGACAGTGATCGGGCAATGTTTCTGGAGACATTGGGCAATGTGGTGGCCCAATTTCGCTGGCGCTGTCATGCCTATTGCCTGATGGACAATCACTACCACCTGCTGATCGAGACGCCAGAAGCCAATCTGGCGCGCGGCATGCGCCAGCTCAACGGCGTCTACACCCAGCGACTTAATCGCCGCCATGGCCGTGTCGGACACGTATTTCAGGGCCGATACAAGGCCATTGTCGTGGAAAGAGACTCCTATCTGCTGGAACTGGCGCGCTATGTGGTGTTGAACCCGGTGCGCGCCCGGATGATCCAGGCCGCGGGCGAATGGCGGTGGTCAAGCTACCGGGCGACGGCAGGCGAAGCCAAGGCGCCAGCCTGGTTGGCGACGGACTGGTTGTTATCACAATTTGGCGGGCGGCGGGCGAAGGCGGCCTATCGGCGCTTCGTCGCCGAGGGAGCGGCCGACAAGGCCTCGCCCCTGGCCGAAGGGTTGGCGGCGGCCGTGTGCGGTGGCGTCGCCCTGGGCGGGGAAGATTTTCTTGCCGGCCTGGCAGACAAAACCGGCGGGGCAACCGCCGAGACGCCGGCGCGCCAACGCCGCCTGGCGCGGCCGACGTTAGCCGCGTTGCGGCAAGACGGCGATGGCGCGCGCGCATGGATGGCTATCGCCCATCGCCGACACGGTTACACTCTGGCCGAAATCGCCATGGAAGCGGGCCTGCATTACAGCTACGTCAGCCGGATTATCAAATCCATCGTTGCCGGAGAAGCAGGCGAAGCAAAATGAAAGACCTGACCCTTTCATGTGCGTCAGCCGGATTATCAAATCTATCGTTGCCGGAGAAACAGGCGAAGCAAAATGAAAGACCTGACCCCGACATGTTTTGGGCGTGGCGGGGTCGTCGCTCGGGCCCTAGCCGAAGCGTGGCCGTGCAAATAGGTTGGCGAGATGTACGGGGATCGAACCCGTATCTCTAGATTCTAAATCTAGCGTACTAGCCACTATACTAACATCTCGCTATGCAAAGTATATGGGAGCAGAAGCCCTAAAAACTAGCCCCTACCCGACTTTGGAAATTTCTCGATTGGCTTCAGGAAGCGTTGCGCGAATGGTTGCTTTCAACTCTTCCGCTGCATTATCCGGGTCATCATAGGTCCAGACTACAGTTTGATGATGGTTGGCGTCGAAGTGAGTCCCCTTGTCTTTGTCGTCGAACACTGATTTTTCACAAGTGTATATGACTGGCTTTCCCAAGCCTTCTGCATATCCAGCTTCCCAATAGGCGCCATTGTTGGCGTGGGTCAGGTCAGCAACGAGGAAGCGGCATGACTGAATTTCAACCCGCAGCCGATTGTCGATGAGGCCAGCCCTAGGATTATCGTCCAGTCTTCGTAGGTGGAAACCTGTTTCTTTCACTGCTGGGACAAAATAGTTCTGGACGAATGGATCAAGATTTTTGTCGCGGTACTTCATTGCCATGAAGGCCATGTTGCCGGACGCGGCGCCTCGTTGAAGCTCTTCTATCCTCTCCCAGCCCGCGAAGGAAGGCGTATAGCGCCCGCCCCTACCCGTGACGGGGTGATTCCCGTCCTGAATATAACCTTGGATAAGGCCCCGCTGATCCAGCCCCTTCAGAATGTACATTACACCTGCTTCTGATTTTCCGCCGACGACGGCGGTTAACAATTCGGCTCTAAGATCAACGGTTTCGCCAGGACCCGGCACATGTTTTCCGATCCAACGAAGTAGGTTGTCGGCCTGGGCCGCAGGCGTTGGGAGGACCTCATTTTCTATTATTCGCTTGGCATGTTCCGCCAGCAATGCGGCAACATGGTACGGCGGTGCTACAGGGATGCGCCTAATAAAATAGGAAAGGACTTCGGCGGCGTTCTCCCGGCTCTTGAGGAGGTCTGGCAGAGCTGTAAGCGCTTCTTGAGTGAGGACATATTCACCACATCGGGGGCAATTGATCAGCCGCTCCCTATTTGCAATGGCGCTCATTTCAGCATCCGGCTTTCCGCATACTGGGCAATTGGAACGCACCATGCCAGACACTACCATAATCAATCCTCCGCCCGTTCCATGCACCCCATCGTAGCACCAAGCCTCGGCACCGGAAACCGGCCGTCGAGGACTAATTAAGGGACGCTAATCGGAATTGGCCAGGCATCAAAACCAAGTGTTGCGCTACAGAAGAGTGAGGAGTCCGCCGCATTTGGCTGATCCGGACCTTATTATAACCTTATTAGAAACGAAACCGGCGGCACCCTTAATAAGGCTACCGCCGGTAAACCATTGAAAAATAATGGTTAAAATTGGTGGGCGCACACGGACTCGAACCGTGGACCCGCTGATTAAGAGTCAGCTGCTCTGCCAACTGAGCTATGCGCCCGAAGGGGGCAGGATATAGCAAAGGGGGCCGGGGTTGTCGATGGTTTATCCGGCCACTGGTCCCGTTTCGATGGTCATCTACACGGGACCAGCTGGTTTCGTTCACGCCAGTGCGCCAAGGCGCACGGCTCCTCAGGTGCGGCGCCGGGCCGCGGTCGCGGCCTTGCACTGTCGCGATACCAATAATGCCCTATCCCTGCAAAGTCTCGTCGCGGCATTTGACCATGCGCAGGGGGGTGTAGATCAGGGCCACGGTGCCGTCCTGTTTCACCACCTTGTTGCGGGTGCGGACCAGGCCCCGGCCGGGGCGGCTTTTCGACAGGCGGGCCTCGATCACCTCGCATTCCACATGCAGGGTATCGCCGGCGAAGACCGGGGCCTCGACGCTCAATTCCATGTTCAGGAAGGCATAGCCGGTATGCTGCATGGTGGCCTGCACCAACAGGCCCTCGGCGAAGGTATAGCCCAGGGCGCCGGGCGCCACCCGGCCCTTGATGTCGCTCTCCGCGGCCAGGAACTCCAGGTTCATGAACAGCACCTCGGTCATGCCGGTGGCGTTGATGAAATTGACGATATCCGCCTCGGTAATGGTGCGGCCGATGGTCTGAAAGGTCCGGCCCAGGGGCAGATCCTCGAAGTAAAAGCCCAGGCCGACGATTTCCAGGTTGCTCATGTTTGTTCCTTTTTCTCTTTGTGTCTCATGCCGGGCCTCCCACTCCCCCATCCGACCGCCCACGAAATCATATGATTGGGGGCGGTCG
>JAQBYC010000081.1 GCA_027623205.1 Pseudomonadota bacterium
TAACCCAACTCGCCTCAACGCGAGTAAATATTCAGCCCTCGCCGTGTGAGGCGCATCGTCGGCCTGGAACGGCTACAACAAACATTTGAGGTAAAAGAGTGATGAATACCCAATACGCTGTTGAATTCAATTGTGATGTATGTGGTAGCAGCGACTCGGAAGTCATTAAGTGTCCGTCCCGAAAGAAGTTGATTCGGTTGAGTCATTTATGATTCTGTAGTGCCATCGATTCGTTTTTCAGGAGGTGGCCGATGTGGACGCGTGAAAACCGTAGCCTATACGAACGCAAGGGGCTTCGCTATCCGAGCGATCTGAGCGATCCCGAGTGGGCTCTGATCGCACCGCTGATCCCGCCCGCCAAGCACGGTGGCCGGAAGCGGGAGGTTGATGTCCGCGAGGTTCTGAACGGCATCCTCTATGTTCTGGGAACCGGCTGCCAGTGGCGCGCGCTGCCAAAAGATCTGCCGCCCAAGAGCACGGTGCATAACTATTTTACGCTGTGGGAGTGGGACGGCACCCTGGAGCGCATCCACCATGAGCTCTACGTCATGACCCGTGAGCTTGAAGGCCGGGAGGCCTCGCCCTCCGCCGGAGCGATTGATAGCCAGAGCGTGAAAAGCGCGGAAAAAGGGGGGCCTCGATCGACCCGCCGGGCTATGACGCGGGCAAGAAGATCAAAGGCAAGAAGCGCCATCTCCTGGTCGATACCCTTGGCCTGATGCTCACGGCGGTGGTCCATCCGGCCAACCTACAGGACCGCGACGGCGCCGTGTTGGTGCTCGATCAACGAACCCGCAGGCTGTTTCCCTTCCTGCAGACAATCTTCGCCGACAGCGCCTATGGCGGCCCGAAGCTGGCCAAGGCCATGGCGGGAGCCACCTGGAAAATCGAGGTCGTCAAGCGGCCCAAGGATCAAAAGGGCTTCGAGGTCCTACCCCGACGCTGGGTCGTGGAGCGCACCATCGCCTGGATCAACCGGTGCCGGCGCCTGGCCAAGGACTTTGAAAATCTCAACCGCTCCGCCCTCGCCTTCATCCGCCTGGCCTCCATAAGGCTGATGCTGCGAAGGCTGGTGCGCTATTGTGTTCCTTCATAAACTTTCGGGACGGACTCTTAAGAATAGAGAAATTGAACCAATTACTTAAGTCGCGATAGCGACTCCGATTAAATGAAAACTACTCTAAGCCGTCTTCACTTCCGCCAGTTTCAGCTCCTCGATCATATGTTCCCGCATGACGAATTTTTGCACCTTGCCGGTCACGGTCATGGGGAACGCGTCGACGAACTTGATATGGCGCGGCACCTTATAGTGGGCGATCTGGCCGCGGCAGAATTCCTTGATCTCTTCCGCTTCCGCCGTTTCGCCGTCGCGCAGGATGATCCAGGCGCATAGTTCCTCGCCGAATTTCGGGTCGGGTATGCCCACGACCTGAACGTCCTGGATCTTGTCGTGGCGGTACAGATACTCCTCGATTTCGCGGGGATAGACATTTTCACCGCCGCGGATCACCATGTCCTTGATGCGTCCGACCACGTTGCCGTAGCCGTATTCATCCATGGTGCCCAGATCGCCGGTGTGCATCCAGCCGGCGGCATCGATGGCTTCGGCCGTGCGCTCCGGGTCGTCCCAATAGCCCAGCATAACGTTATAGCCACGGGTCAGAATCTCGCCGGTTTCGCCCGGTTTTAAGATGCGCCCGTCGGCATCGATGATTTTCGATTCCACATGGGGCAGGGACCGTCCCACCGTGCCGACCTTGCGTTCCATGGCATCGTCCACCGCCGTCTGGAAACTGACCGGCGAGGTTTCCGTCATGCCATAGGCGATGGTGACCTCCGCCATGTTCATTTTCTCGACCACCTGCTTCATCACCTGGATGGGACAGGGCGAGCCCGCCATGATGCCCGTGCGCAGGGTGGAAAGATCGAAGCCGTCAAAATCGGGGTGATCCAGGGCGGCAATGAACATGGTCGGCACGCCGTACAATGCGGTGCAGCCCTCGTCCTGGACCGCCCGCAGGACTTCGGTCGGGTCGAAGCCTTCGCCAGGATAGACCATCGCGGCGCCGTGGGTCAGACAGGCCAGGTTGCCCATGACCATGCCAAAGCAGTGATACAAGGGTACCGGAATGCACAGGCGGTCCGCCTCGGTCATTCTGATCGCCTCGCCGACGAAATAGCCATTGTTAAGGATATTGTGGTGGGTCAGCGTCGCGCCCTTGGGGAAGCCGGTGGTGCCTGAGGTGAATTGAACATTGATGGCGTCATCAAACTGCAATTCACCGGCCAGGGCGGCCAGTCGTTGCCGATGGCTTTCCCGGGCCAGTCCGGCGACCGCGTCGAAATTGTACATGCCGGAGGTAGTTTCGGTGCCCATGCGAATGACGATCCGCAGATGGGGCAGTTTTTCCGCATTCAGTTGCCCCGGCGCGGCGCTATCGATCTCCGGCGCCAGTGCGCGGACCATGCCCACATAGTCGGAGGTCTTGAAGTTGGGCGAGATGATCAATGCCTTGCACCGCACCTTGTTCAAGGCATATTCCAGTTCCGCCAGGCGATAGGCAGGGTTGATGTTGACCAGGATCAGGCCGGCCTTGGCGGTGGCAAACTGGCTGACGGCCCATTCGGCGTTGTTCTGGGACCAGATCCCGATGCGCTCGCCCGGCGCCAACCCCAGGGCCAGCAGACCGGCGGCGAAGCTGTCCACGGCATCTTTCAATTGTGCAAAGGTCCAGCGCAGGTTTTGGTGACGCACGATCAGGGCGTCGCGCTCGGCCCAACGTTCAACGGCGGCATCGAAATAGGCGCCGATGGTCTCGCCAATCAACGGTACTGAACTGGCTCCGTGAGTATAGCTTTGCGTCAGCTTGTGCATCCGATGCCTCCCGATGTGTGTCGTGGCCGCCAAGAGCGCATTTGATCAAAATGTGCTCGGAACCTTCAGAATAGAGAAATTAAACCAATTACTTAAGTCGCCTTCCTGACTCCAACTAATCGAAAATGTCTCTAGAGGGGTGATTTTGGCATGTCGCCCCGGACTTGTCAGCCCGCCGCTTTTGCCATCACTGTTGCCATGCGCCGGGAAAATGCCGCTGGGTCGGGCAGCGGTTCCCCTTCGATAATGCGGGCCTGATCCAGCAGCAAATAGGCGAGATCGGCTAAATCGTCCGCCGCGCCGCCCTTTGTGGCGGCGCTGGCCATGTTCTTGATCAAGGCATGTTTGGGATTGATTTCCAGAATGCGGACGGATCCGGTGCTCAATTGATTGTGGGCTTTCAACATCCGTTCCAACCGCATATCCATATCGCCGTCATCGGCAACCAGACAGACCGCGCTGTCGGTTAGGCGATCAGTGGTGCGCACATCCTTGACCGCCTCTCCCAGGGTCTGTTTGACCAGGGCGATCAGGGTGGCCAGTTCAGAGTCGCGAATGGGTTCGGCCTCCTCCGCCTCGTCCTTCGCCGGTTCCTCGCCCACGCTCGACAGATCCGTGGCGCCGCGGGTGGCGGAGGTCAGGGCGTGACCATCGTATTCGAAGACCGAGGAGAGCCAGAAATCATCCACCGGGTCCGACAGCAGCAAAACTTCTACGCCGCGGGCGCGGAAGCCTTCCAGATGGGGGCTGTTTACCAGGGTCTGCGGATCGTCGCCGGTAATGTAATAAATGGCCTGCTGGCCATCCTTCATGCGCCCCACATAGTCTTTTAGACTGACCAGACCGTCGCCGGCGGTGGAACGGAAACGCACCAGTTCAAGCAATTCCGCTTGCCGCTCGTGATCCTCGTACAGACCTTCCTTCAGGACGGAACCAAAGTTTTCCCAGAATTCGGCATACTGCTTCGGGTCCTTATCCGCTTTCTTGCTCAATTCGGTCAAAACACGCCGCGTGACCGCCTGATTCATATGGCGTATCACGGGAGAGGTCTGGAGCATCTCGCGGCTGATATTCAGGGGCAGATCCTCGCTATCCACGATCCCGCGCAGGAAACGTAGATATGACGGGATGAGACCTTCCGCCTCGTCGGTGATGAAAACCCGCCGAACATAAAGCTTGATTGCGTGGCGCCGCGCCGGGTCGAACAGATCAAAGGGCCGGCGCGTCGGTATGAACAACAGGCCGGTGTATTCGATCTTACCCTCGGCCTTGTAATGTATGGTGAGCCAGGGATCGTCCATGGCGTGGCCGACATGGTGATAGAACTCGTTGTATTGCTCGTCCGTGATCTCGGCTTTGGGCCGGCTCCATATGGCCGAAGCGGCATTAGCTGCGGTTTCCTCCGCCGCGTCGATGGCCAGCATAATCGGCAGGGCGATGTGATCGGAATATTTCTTCACCACACCCTGTAGTTTCGCCGCCCCCAACCATTCATCTTCCCCCTCTTTCAAGTGGATCAGAATGGTGGTGCCCCGGCTCGCGCGCGCCGCTTCGGCTATGGTGAATTCGCCCAGGCCGTCCGAAGTCCAGACCCAGGCCGCTTCGTCCCCGGCCCGGCGCGAGGTCACTTCGACCTTGTCCGCAACCATGAAGACCGAATAAAAGCCAACGCCAAATTGACCAATCAACTGCAGATCCTTGGCGGCGTCACCGCTGAGGTTTTGCATGAAGGCGGACGTGCCCGAACGTGCAATCGTGCCCAGGTCGCCGATCATGCCATCGCGATCCATGCCGATGCCGTTGTCGGACAAGGACAGAGTTCGTGCCACCGTATCAACCTTGATATGTACCTTGAATTCCGGATCGTCGCCCAGAATTTCCGGTGCGGTAATGGACAGGTAGCGCGCCTTGTCGCAGGCATCGGAGGCATTGGAAATCAATTCCCGCAAAAAGACTTCCTTGTCGGAATAAACTGAATTGACCATCAGACGCAGAAGCCGCGCCACCTCGGTCTGGAATGAGAGTGTTTCCTCGCTCATTTTGGATCGTCCTCTATTTGCCCGGGTCCTTATCTTCGACCAGCAGAGCACTGGCCTCGGTCAGAAAGTCTTTCGCCTTGTATTCCGGCAATTTATAGGCCCATGGGGCAAAACGCTTATTGATGTGCGCGACTTCCGATTTAGCGTCGTCAACGCTTTTCATGGCGGCCTTCTGTTCGTCCGTCAGACCGTCCAGCGAAATATCGGCGGCATCGAAGGCTGCCGATAGTTGCAGCCAATGGCCGTCCTTGCGCCCGACGACGGACAACGTCACCGTGACTCCGTCAAAGGTGTTGAAAACGGCACGATTGGCGCCGTTAAAGTCCACCTTGTCGGCGCGGCGCACATCCTCGAAGGTCAGAAAACCCAAAGCCGAACCCAGAGCATTACCGACAGTGTCGTGCATCGGCTTCATGCCCGGCGGGATGCCGGCAACTTGAAAATCACGGCTATCCGGATCCGTCCGGAAAACCCCGACGCGGGCGCCGTCCGGCTGGATGGTTGTCGCGGCGCGAACCCGTTTTCGGGCGATGGTCGGCATGGCGTCATCCAGCCAGCGTTCGACGGTTTCCCACACCTCAATCCGGCCAGAGGCCAAGTAGCTCTGCGCTTCATCCAGTCGCCGGACATAGTGGATGCCGTCTTCGTTTTCGGTTGGAGCGACCTTGGTCTTGCCGATGACGATGGCGGCGATGGCGTTGCCTTTGCCATCCGCAAGCGCGATGGTGGTACCCCGCCCGCCGTCGTTCGGCGCCTTCAAGAATAGCCGGTCATGTAGTTCGGGCTTGGCGGTTTTGGGTTCCAACAGGCGCATGCTGGCAATGCCGACCACGGCCTGCTTTATGGTCGCGAATTTTACCGGATAGTCATCCCGTTCCTTGATCCGCCAGTCACCCCCTTCGTCGCCGAGAATGGTAAAGGCCAGCTTCGGCGTATGCACATTAATGCGAGCGATTGCGTTGACCTGTTTGATCAATTCCGGAAACAGGCTGCCGGGCGGCGCCACCGACGCGGTGGCGCGGCTCCGCTCCACGCTGGACCAGACGGCCGCCACGACGAACAACGTGGTGACGATGGCGAGCAGGGCGAATGGTTTTGCTTTCACTTTGTCATATCTCCCCGTCAACTTCGCGGCGCGCCCGCGCGCCGCCGCCTGCGTAGCCGAAAAAGGGCAAGAATGGCGGCGATCACCGCCACTGCCAGGGGCATCAGACCCACATTGGCGAATTTCAAACGCGTCTCCAGTCCATCTATGTCTTGGTTCAGGTTATGTTGGACATCGCGCAGCTGCTTCCGGGTTTTCAATACCTGGGCGCGGACCAGTTGAATTTCGGCCCGCTGTTCCGGTGTCAACAGGTTGCCGCCACCTGCCTGGGCCCGGGATTCAAGCTCGGCTATGCGGCTTTTGCTCTTTTCCAGGTTCTCTTTCAGCTTGCGCTCCTCGGCCAGGAATTTCTGCTCGGCCGACAGGCGCATGGCTTCCACCACCTCGAATGGGCGGGTGGACTTGCCCCGGCTTCGCAGCCCGATGAGATCGGAAGAGCCTGACAGATTATCCAAGGCGTTGATCACGAAATCGGCGTTGGCCGCGATTGGCACGATCACGTCCTGGCCCAGCAAATTCTGCCGGCGCAGCCAGAATTGATCATGCAGCATATCGCTATCAGCCACCACTATGACGCTGATGGGATTGCTGCTTGCCTTCAAATGCGGCACGTGAGGCTGGGTCCCCGTCTTGCCCTCAGCCCCGTCTTTGCCCTTTGGCGGACCATCGGGGAAGGCTGACATGGCATTGCCGGCCAGACGGGCCGCGATGAGGTGGCGGACGCCGTCCGCTTTAAAAATTTCCAACAGGCGGTCGGGTGCCGGGCCAAAGCGGACCAGATCGGTCTCCATCCGCATGGCCTGGGCGGAGGTGGAGATCAGGGGGGTGACCGCGACTTTGCTGTCGGGCAATGTTTCGATACTGCCCGCGTTGGCCAGTATCATGGGGCCAAGATCGGCGGTCACCACGTCTTCCGCGTTCAGGTTCCCAAGCCCCATTTGCAGCCAAACCAGATAGCGAACCACGCGGGTGCGCCCATCCTGACCGGCGTTGACCTGCTGGGACGCTTCAAAATCGCCGATGACGTGATCGGTGGCGACAGACACGCCCCAGGCATTCAATAGTTTTTCAAGTTGTGAACTGGCCAGCGCCACGGCCTGTTGCCGCCCCCCTTGTTGCTGCGAGCGCGCGGTCACCTCGGAGAAGGGATCGACAAAGACCAGGGCTCTGCCCCCGCCCATGACGAACTGGTCAATGGCATAAAGGGCGTTGTCATTCAGGCCCAGGGGATGGGTGATCATAACGATGTCGACATCCTTTGGGATTACGCCCTGCTGGGGATCCAGCGTCCTCAAATCAAAGACATCGCGGATGGCGCCGATGATGGCCCACGGCTGCGGCCCGCCGCTGAAGCGCATCATGGGAGAGGCATCTGCGTTCATCTGCAAACCGCTGATCAGGCCGACCACCGGCTTTTTCGGATCGCTCAGGTTAAACAGCATCCTGGTCAGGTCGTATTCCAGGAAAGCCTCTTTTTCGCGGCTGAAAAACGGCACAATCTGACGATCGTCGATGGTGTTGGTGGCGACGAGGCCGAAATACAGACTGTCCCCCGTGCCCAGCGGCACGGCCTGTAGACCAAGACGGACGGCGTCATCCTCATGTTCGGTAAAAGGTTCGGGGTCGATGATCTCCAGGCGGATTTTGCCCTGGGAGAGATTGACATATTCCTCCAGCAGTTCCCGGACCCGCAGGCCATAGGATTTGATGTTGGGTAACTGATTTGCCAGTTTTTCCGAGAAATAGAAACGCAGCCGGACCGGTTCCGGTATTTCCTCCACGATGCGTTTTGAACCCGTGCTCAAGGTGTACAGGCCTTGTTGGGTGAGATCCAAACGGATCGAGCGCAACATGTTGGAGGATAATACGTTGATGCTGAGATAGAGGATGCCGGCCAAAACCAGGGCCAGCACGGCGGTTGTCGAACGGTTCATGCGCCGATCCCCTCAATTGGCTTTTTTCAGATCGACGATGATCTGATTGGCAAACAGCCAAAGCAGAATAAGCGAGATGAAATAAATCAAATCGCGCAGATCAATGACGCCGTTCTGAATTGCGTTAAAATGGGTCAGGAAGCTGAACGAGGCAACCGCGTCCAGCAACGTCTGCGGCGCCCATGCGGCAAAGAAGTCCAGCACGATCGGGGCCCCCGAAACCGTGAACAGAAAACACACGACCACGGAGATAACAAAGGCCACGACCTGGTTCTTGGTGGTCGCCGAGATGCAGGCCCCGATGGCCAGATAACCTCCTGCCATCAATATGCTGCCCAGATAGGAGGCGACGATTACGCCGTGGTCCGGCTGGCCCAGATAGCTGACCGTCAACCACATGGGAAAGGTCAGGCCCAGGGCGATGCCGATGAAAACCCAGGCCGCCAGGAATTTACCCGCCACCGCGGACCATACGGACAGAGGCAGGGTCAGCAACAGCTCGATGGAGCCCGATTTGCGTTCTTCGGCCCATAGGCGCATGGCGATGGCCGGCACCAGAAACAGGTACAGCCAGGGATGGAAGTTGAAGAACGGTTTCAGATCCGCCTGACCGCGAAGGAAGAAGCTGCCCAGATAGAAGGTAAAAATGCCGGTCAGAAACAGAAATATGACAATGAAGATATAGGCCAAAGGAGTGTTGAAATACCCTTTCAGCTCGCGCCGGAAGACCGCCCAGGTGGTTGCCACTATACTGCCTCCAGGTTGTCATTATGGTCCTCGGCGTGGCCGTCCGCCGGCCGGGAATGGGTGAATTTGCGAAACACGTCGTCCAGCCGGGGTGGTTCCACCGACAGGCGCGAGGTCGCCCAATTCCGTTGTTTGCTCAAATCGGCAATCTCCGCCACGATGGACTCGCCATATTTCGGATAGACCCGGTAACGGCCACTTTGGAGCTCTTCAACCTGAGACACGTTGGCCAGGGCGAACAGGGCTTCTGCCACGCCGTCGTCATTGCTGTCGATCAGCACCGCGTTGTGCAAGGGTGATTGGCGTTCCAACTCAGCCGGCGTGCCATCAGCGACAATTCGGCCGTCGGCGATAATCATGGCCCGGTTACAGACCGCATCCACTTCTTCCAGAATGTGGGTCGAGATAATAATGGCCTTTTCCTTCGCCATGTCGGCGATCAGGCTCCGCACCTCATGTTTCTGGTTGGGGTCCAGGCCGTCTGTTGGCTCGTCCAAAATCAAAACGGGCGGATCATGCAGGATCGCCTGGGCCAGACCAACGCGCCGTTTGAAGCCCTTGGACAAGGTTTCTATGGGCTGTTCCAGGACCGCTTCCAAATGCACATTGGCGATGACGTAGTCCAAGCGGCGCCGGCGGGTAGCCGCATCCAGGCGGCGTACATCCGCGGCAAAGTTCAAAAAACCGATCGGCGTCATGTCCGGATAAGCCGGTGCGCCTTCGGGCAAATAACCGATCTGGGCCTTGGCGGCAATGGGACGGTCGTCCATATCAAGGCCTGCCACACGGACCGAGCCCGCAGTCGGCGTCATGAAGCCGGTAATCATCTTCATGGTCGTGGATTTACCCGCACCATTGGGGCCTAAAAATCCCAAAACCTGGCCCTTGGGTACATTGAAGCTGATGTCATCCACGGCCTTGAGGTGACCAAAGGTTTTGACCAGACCCTCGACCTCTATCATCCAATCCATAGATGTTTTGCCTTTTTGCCCAGAAGTTATCTGATGTGTTATGTGCGGGTGATTTCGGCCCGTTAAATAGTCTCTCCATCAAGAACCTTCAAGGGCATTTGCACGGACCGGCCTTTGCCTTGTAGATTATTTGCCATGCAGCCAGTGGCAATAAATTTGGAGCGGCCAGTGACAGCGTCTTCCGATCGGCCCGAAACCAGGCAACGCGTGGTGTCGCCTTGTGCCGGGGTCTGTGTTTTGCACACCGAAAGCAAATTATGCCTGGGTTGCTATCGCACCATGGATGAAATCGCCGGTTGGCAGGATATGAGCGCCGACAGACAGCACGCTGTCATGACCGTGCTAGCCCGGCGCCGGGCCGCTGATCGGGGTTCGTGACGGCGCCGCTCAGGACCGTCGCGCCACCCCGCAATTGCACAGGCGTCACAATTTCGCCGAACAGTCCATAGGCCGCGCCCGTCAGTCAAAGGTGCCGGCCCCCAGAATCCAGCCTTCTTCGTCCCCAATCAGCGCGCGGGCCCTGTGGCTCAGGCTATCGGGCCCCGCCAAATCGCCGGCCAGTTCGCCGCGCTCATCGCGGCGGGCCAGATAACGGGCAATGCTTTCGACCTGAACCGCATCCTTGATCTGTCCGGATTTCGCCTTGATCCGAAGGATCGAGGGATAGACCTCCGCCAAGATGACTTGCCATGAGTGTCCGGGGTCCGGCGGCGCCAGGCCGGTTTCAAAGGGCCAGACCAGTGTCTTGAGGGCTAAGTCCGGATCGTCGCGCAAGGCTTTCAATACGGGTATGCCAACCAGGGATTGGCTGCCGACGGAACCGGTCGTGTAGAGCTTCCAGCAGGGTTGGCTGCGCGGTAACCAGGCCTCGCAGTGGCGCCGTTCCGGAATCTCATCGTTGTAAGGGCGGGTCTTGCGCGCCGACAAAGCTGGGTTTTGCCGGTGAGAGGGGCAACCCCAGAACGGAAACGGCCCGCCGGATATGCGTTCATTCAAGGCAGTTGCGACATCAAAGCGGTTGTTTGCATTGTCCGCATCATCTTGGATCAGCGCGTCCAGGCCATCCCAGACCGCGCGCCACGGCGGCCCGGCAAAGCCGGCCGCGCGGGCAAAGCCGCCCGGGTAGCCGTTGGGGAAATCAAAACCCGCCAAGACGCGTCGCCCCGCCGCCGTCAGGTCTTTCAGGATGCCCGCAATCTCGCCGGCTGCCTGCCGACGTGTTGACGGATTTGCGAGATGACTGCGGCTCAAGCCGCGGCCGCTCCGTTGCATCAGGCAATACCAAATGCTATCGGCGCCCCGCTTGGGCGTGGCGTTTGCGCTCCAATCAACGATCAGATAGGCATCGAAGATGTTGCGGCGCATTGCGGATGGCTCGGACCGCGCCTGACGTGCGCTAATTGGTCAGCGCCTCGAACGTGGTGGGTGCTTTTTGCCGCACGCTAAAGCCGTCCCGCCCTATTTCCAGAACCGCCATGCCCCGTTCCGCCACGCCATCGGGGCCAAAGCGGAAGATGCCATCACTGCCGACGAAACCATCGGGGTCGGTAATCGCCCGGGCGGAAAAATTAGGTCCCCCCGCCTCCAGTGCCAGGACGGCGGCCAGCGCCATGGCGTCATAGGCCAGCGAGGCCAGGCGCGGCGGGCCGTGTCCGAAGGCGGCCTGGTAACGGCTTCGAAAATCAGCCGCGGCGGTTCGATCGGCACCCGCGAACCAACCGCCCAACAGGGCCGGTTCCAATCGGACTTTGGCATCGTCCCAGCGGCCGGTGCCCAACATGCGGATCTCGACCGTATCGATGTCGTAATAAGGCAGGAGCGGGGCCAAGGAATTCAACAATTCGCCCCCCTCGGGCAGCAGGACCGCATCATAATCCAGGGCGCCTAGGGTGTCGTGTTTCTCTAACGCTTCCAGCATCCGCTTGGCTGTGGGCCCTTCGTCTTTTGTCAACTCATTGCGCCGTGCCAGTAATGCCTCTCGGCGGTTGTGATAATTGGCCAGGCGTTTAACCGATTCGTCCAGGCCCTCGCCGGTGGGGGAATAGAATTCCGCCCGGGCCAGCTCCACGCCATGACGCTGAACGGCTTCGCGCGCGGCCTCCAACACAGCCAGTCCATAGGGGTCGTCCGGCGCCAGGACCGCGAATCGTTTCAAGCCACGAGAGGCGGCGAAGCCGATTACCGCTTCAACTTCCTGGTACGGTGTGAAGCTCAACAGATAGACGCCATTGCCCGCCACCCGCCGATCGGACGAAAAGGCGATCATCGGCAGACCGCTGGCGCGGGTGACGGCGGTGGCAGCCTGAACAGACGTATTGAATAGGGGGCCGAGGATGATTTCCGCGCCTTCGCCGACCAGTTCGGTGGCTGCGCGGCTGGCGCCTTCCGGCGTGCCACCCGTATCCCTGGGCAACAACAATAGCCGTTTGCCACCGATATCGAACAGCGCCAGCATCGCCGCGTTCAACATGGCCTGACCCAGTCCGGCGGCGTTTTCGGGGCCGCTCAGGGGCAGCATCAGTCCGACGCGGGTCGGTTGGCCATCCATGCCGGACGGCGGCCGCAGGGTTGGCGCGTCGCGCACCGTCACATCTTGGGGTGCCGGTACCGGCGGCGCCAAGGGTACTGGTGTCTTGCTCGGCTTGGCAGGCGCGCCCACGGTTTGTTTTGCTTCGGGTGGCTTTTTCGCTTCAGTCTTCGGGGTAACTGCTGGCACACTGCTGGACGCGAAGAACGGCGTTTGTGCGCAGCCCGGCAGCAGGGCAGGGATGAGCAGGCATGCGACCAGGACCAAAGTCGGGCGGGAAGGCCAATGATGGATCGACGAAGGGTGCAAGCTCTTCGTCCTCTCTAAAATTCGTGCGCGCATCTGCTCAAACTTCCTGCAACGATGTTCAATCTAGTGTGCGAACCACGGTCGGTAAAGCCGCGCCCGCCGCCTTTTCGCCAGGTCTCTACGTGGTCTCGACCCCCATCGGCAATGCCCGCGATATCACCCTGCGGGCACTGGACCTGCTGCGGAGCGCCGATATCATCGCCTGCGAGGATACGCGGGTTACGCGCAAACTGTTGATCATCCACGATATTGACCGCCCAACCCTGGCCTATCATGATCATAATGCCGCCCGCGTTCGCCCACGTCTTATGGAGCGCTTGATAAAAGGCGAAATTGTGGCGCTGGTCAGTGATGCGGGTACGCCCCTGATCTCGGATCCCGGCTACCGCCTGGTCAACGAGGCGCGCAGGGCCGGCGTGGCCGTGACCGCGCTGCCGGGCGCGTCCGCCCCGTTGGCCGCCCTGGCCAGCGCCGGATTGCCGACCGATAAGTTTCTGTTCGCGGGATTCCTGCCCCCAAAAAGTGCGGCCCGCCGCCGGGCTCTGGGCGAGCTGGCACCGATATCCGCCACCCTGGTGTTTTTCGAATCAGCCACGCGTCTTGCCGCATCCTTGACCGACATGACCGCCGAATTGGGTGCGCGTGAGGCCGCCGTGCTTCGCGAACTGACTAAAAAATTTGAAGAAGTCCGCCACGGCGGCCTGCCCGATCTGGCCAGACACTATCAGACCAAAGGACCGCCGAAGGGCGAAATCGTCGTGCTGGTGGCCCCCCCCGATGGCCGGGCGGTGACCTTGGACGAAGCCGAAATCGATGTCTTGTTGTTGAGCGCCCTGGATCAGAATAGTGTCAGGGATGCCGCCGCTGTCCTGGCCGAACGCACGGGCCTGCCCCGCCGGGCTCTGTACAACCGGGCCCTGGCCCTGCGCGCCGGCGCAGGAGAAGAGCTGCGCGCCAGGGCAGGGGATGATCTGCCTACCGGCGCGAATGATGGCTTGCGCTCTCGCGCCGAGGATGACTAGGCTTGGCCATGGCATGGACCAACGAAGCGGCGCGAAAGCCACGACGGCGTGCCTATCGTGCCGGACGCAGGGCCGAAATGATCGCCGCGGCGCTGCTGCGCCTGAAGGGTTATCGCATTTTGGCCCGGGATTATCGCGCGGGCGTTGGCGAATTGGATATAGTGGCGCGGCGCGGTCGATTGTTGGCGGTGGTCGAGGTAAAGCGGCGGCGTGATATGGCCGCTGCCTTGGCCGCCGTGACCGTGCGGCAGCAACAGCGCATTGCCCGTGCGGCACAGGTTTTCGTCACGCGGCACATGGGTCTTGGTGACTTGGATATGCGTTTCGATGTAATAGTGGTGCGACCCTACCGTCCGCCAGAACATATTAAGGATGCCTGGCGGCCCTGATATGACGCGGCTGGTAGTGGAATTTGGTGGGGCGCGGGGATTGGGAGAGCTGTGGCGATGAATGTGTGGGCCAAGAAAATATGCCTGGGCGTGGCCCTGGCCGGTCTGGCCGGTGGTCTGGGCGGCTGCGCCTCGACCCTGATTGGCGCCTCTGCCACGGCTGGCATAGCGGTGGCGCAGGAGCGGTCTGTTGGCGCTGCGGTCGATGACACCACCATATCGGCGGAAATCAATCAACGGCTGTATAAGGAATCCGAGGTCCTGTTCGGGAGCGTTGATTTGGAAGTCGTGGAAGGCCGGGTACTGATGACCGGGAATGTACAAAAGCCCGATCACCGGATCGAAGCCGCCCGTATCGCCTGGCAGGTGGAGGGCGTTCGCGAGGTTCTGAACGAGCTCGAAATCAAGGATCAAAGCACGCTTCGCGACCTTGCCAAGGATACCTGGATTACCACCCAGTTGAGGGTCAGGTTCCTGGGTGATGCGGAACTCTTGGCCATCAATTATACCATCGATACATTGAACGGCGTGGTTTACCTCTTCGGCATTGCCCAGTCACAGGCGGAACTTGACCGCGCCACCGGCCACGCCCGCAACATCCAGGGCGTTGTCAGGGTGGTCAGCCACGTGGTCCTTAAAGACGATCCGAAGCGGAAGCGGTGATCGGATTATCCAGAGACAGGCGCAAAAAAACCAGCGTAAAGGAGCAGCCATGAGCCTTGCCGTGGCCATTCAGATGGACGCGATCGAGCCCATCGACATCAATGCCGACAGCACCTTTGCCTTGGCCGAGGAAGCGCAGCGTCGTGGCCATCGCCTATACCACTACCTGGTCAGGGACTTGAGCCTGAAAACCGGCCGGGTCATGGCCTGGGGCCGGGCTTTGGAGGTGCGACGCGAGATTGGCAATCACGCCAGCCTGGGCCCTTTGGAGGAAATCGACCTGGCGGCGATGGACGTGGTTCTGATGCGTCAGGACCCGCCCTTTGATATGGCCTATATCACCGCCACCCATGTGCTGGAACATATCCATCCCAAGACCCTGGTCGTGAACGATCCCGCCAGCGTCCGCAACGCGCCGGAAAAGCTGTTCGTGACCCATTTCCCGGAATTGATGCCCCCCACCCTGATCACCGCCAACGGGGACGAGATCAAGGCCTTTCGCGAGCAACACAAGGATATCATCGTCAAGCCGCTGTTCGGCAACGGCGGCGCCGGGGTGTTTCATATTAAACCGGGCGACGAAAATCTCTCGGCCTTGATCGAGATGTTTACCGAACGCTCTCGCGAACCGATCATCGTGCAAGGTTATCTGCCTGCGGTGCGGCTTGGCGACAAGCGGATCATTCTGGTCGATGGCGAGGCGGTGGGTGCTATCAATCGGGTCCCGGCGGCGGGCGAGTCGCGCTCGAACATGCATGTGGGCGGCACACCGTTGAAAAGCGAGTTGACGGCCCGGGATATGGAAATCTGCCGCGCCATCGGGCCGGTTCTGAAGGAACAGGGCATGATATTCGTCGGCATCGACGTGATCGGCGACTATCTGACGGAGATCAACGTTACCTCGCCTACGGGCATTCAGGAATGCAGCCGTTTCGACGGCAGCGACCTTTCCGGCCTGATCTGGGACGCCATTGAACGCCGCCGGCAGGCATCGCAATAGGCCATACGGCGCTGTAATGCGGGAAAGAGAGGGCAAGATAGCGGCATGCTGGAGACAAAAGCTTGTATCCATGAAAAAGTACCAAGCCTGAGCCGACCCGGTTTTGCCCTGCCATGCTATCGCCTGACCCGCAGCTGAATGAATGGCTGCAAAACCATGTTTCGGACTTTGCAGCGCGGTGGACCGAAACCGATGGCTGTCGAATGCACTGGCTCATCGGGGGTTCGGGACCGTCGTTGATCCTGCTGCATGGGGATTACGGATCTTGGATCCATTGGACCAGAGATCTGGCGTCACTCGGCCAGCGCTATCGTCTCTTGGTGGTCGATCTTCCCGGCTACGGTAACTCGGCGGTGTTGCAAGGTGATTTTTCCAAACTGCGGCTGGCATATTCGCTCAGTAGCGTCGCGGGTCATCTGGCGGCGCAGCAGGGCGATCGCGTTAGCCATTTGGTCGTTTGTGGACCCGGTGGATTGGGTGCACCCCGCGCCTCCACGAGGCCTGGAGCATGTTTCTTCAAAACATGCCCGGACTCTTAAGATATAGAACAATTGAACCAATCGCCTAAGTCGCGGTAGCGACGTCGATAAATTGAAAATTGCGCTCGGTTGGGGCGCATGGCCCAAGAACACACTCGGTCGGAGGCGATCGCCATACAACGAAGAAATCCAGCATAATTGATGATCTTGGATCCGAAAAAGTCCGACGAACTGGCCGCGCGAATTCCCGACACAACGACGTTGTTGGATGCAATGCCGCAGATCGCCGCACCGGTGGCGACAATATGGAGCGGAAACGACCACTGTGGGAACGCCGATACGGCAACTGAAAGCGAACGTCCGATGCGGCAATTTCACCCGAACCTCAAGTTTCAAATTCTCGATGCTGTCGGGCATTGGCTGCCCTACGAAGACCCTGTGCGTTTCGAGCGCGCGCTGCCGGCAATGCTCTGACGAACGCTTCCTTGTCTTCTGAAAACGTTCATACTGGCCAGCCCCCACAAGCCCATGGGTGCTTCGTGGTAAGATGGCTACCGGATGGCCAATTGTTCGGCGCCGGGTTCGTGGCGGCGGTAATTGGCCAGGGTCTGGTCCCGGTCTTGCACCGCATAGCAATAGACACAGCCGTGCGGGCAACTGTCATAGGCGCCGATATCGCGGCTTTCGGCGCATAGGCAACCTGGCCGGTTGCCTTTTTGCCGGGCGGCGATATCGTGGCCGGCCAGATCCGATAGCCGCTGGCTATCGATACATCGTGCCGCCGTGCCAGCGGCGTCCGGCTGGCTACAGACGGTCAGGCGCATGCGATGCTCGGCGGCAATGGCCTCGAGATCATTCAGCAGCAATTGTTTTTCCGGCCAGTCCGGGTCCCGCCAGATAAAGCCATGTTGTTTTGCCGCGAGATCAAGGTTGCGCCGGCTTTTACGATAGATCTGCGCGAACGAGACACAGACCTCGTCCACGGCGCCCGTCAGGGCGCGCGCCAGTTGCGCGAAGTTGCCCAGGTGAAAGCCATGATCGGTCAAATCGGTAAAGACGATGGGATCATAACGCCAGACGACGGCCCGCTGGCCATGCCGCCGGGCCAGGTCGGTGATGGAACCGATGGCTTGTTGGGCGGTGACAACCGATGGCTCGAGGGGCCGCGGATAAGCCGTCGCGGTATATTGTATCATAAAGGGCACGCCCTGGGCCGCCATGGCGGCCAGGACTTCCCGAAACGGCTCAATATTCCGGGTCCAGAAGACAAAGCCGTCAACCCCTTCGCCACGCAAGGGAACCCGATAGGGCTTGCCGCCATAAGGATTGGCGACAACGGCGTGCCCGGCGGCCAGGCGATGGGCAAACCATTTGGAATAGAACGCCGGTATATCCGTGCGGTATGAGGCTGAAACGATCATCGCTGGCCTTGTAAATGGCATGGAATCGCGGGGATATTGCACCACCGCGTCGGCATTGTCGAAAATTTGCCCTATTCTGTTCGTGTTTCGGATGTTTCCAAGGTTGCACACGGATTATCTCGGACCTATATACCTCGCATACGCGAAGTGAGTCATCGCGTGGGTATTGCTGACAACTGGGGGTCCAGGCGGTGCTTAAGGGGCCGGCCATAGATCTGCCAACGGAGGATTGTTTGATATGGGTAAAGTAATCGGGATTGATCTAGGAACCACCAACTCTTGCATCGCATTGATGGAGGGAGGTGAAGCCAAGGTCATCGAGAATGCCGAAGGTACGCGGACCACGCCATCCATCGTGGCTTTTACCGAAGGTGACGACGGCGAAATGCTGGTGGGCCAGCCCGCCAAACGGCAGGCGGTCACCAATCCGGACGGCACGTTGTTTGCCATCAAGCGGCTGATCGGCCGCAGCTTTGACGGCAAGCCGGTCACGGAAATGCGCAAGCACGTACCTTTCGAGATTGTCAAGGCCGACAATGGCGATGCCTGGGTCGCCGTCAGGGGCCAGAAATACGCCCCCAGCCAAATCAGCGCCTTTGTCTTGCAAAAGATGAAGGAAACGGCCGAGTCCTACTTGGGCGAGAAGGTCGATCAGGCCGTGATCACGGTGCCCGCCTATTTCAACGATTCCCAACGCCAGGCGACCAAGGACGCGGGCAAGATCGCCGGACTGGAAGTCCTGCGCATTATCAACGAACCGACGGCGGCGGCATTGGCCTATGGCCTGGACAAGCAAGGCGATGGCAAGACCATCGCGGTTTATGACCTGGGCGGCGGCACCTTCGATATCTCGGTCCTGGAGATCGGCGATGGGGTGTTCGAGGTCAAATCGACCAACGGCGATACCTTCCTGGGCGGCGAGGACTTCGATCTGGTGGTCGTCAATTATTTGGCCGACGAATTCAAAAAAGAAAACGGCATCGACCTGCGGCAGGACAAACTGGCCTTGCAGCGCCTGAAGGAAGCTGCGGAAAAGGCAAAGATCGAATTGTCCTCGACGGTGCAGACCGAGGTCAACCTGCCCTTTATCACCGCTGATCAAAGTGGACCCAAGCATCTGACGATGAAATTGACCCGGTCCAAGTTGGAAGCCCTGGTGGATGATTTGATTCAGCGCACCCTGCCGCCGTTGAAGGCGGCATTGAAGGATGCGTCCATGAGCGCCGGCGAAATTGACGAAGTGGTGCTGGTTGGCGGCATGACCCGGATGCCCAAGGTCATTGAATCGGTTAAAACATTCTTCGGGCGCGAGCCCCACAAAGGTGTTAACCCGGACGAAGTGGTGGCGCTGGGCGCTGCAATCCAGGCCGGCGTCCTGCAAGGTGATGTCAAGGACGTCTTGCTGCTGGATGTAACGCCCCTGTCACTTGGCATTGAAACCCTGGGCGGCGTGTTCTCGAAGTTGATCGAGCGCAACACGACGATCCCGACCAAGAAAAGCCAGACTTTTACAACTGCCGAAGATGGCCAGTCAGCCGTGACCATCAGGGTCTTCCAGGGCGAGCGCGAAATGGCCGCCGATAACAAGTTGCTGGGTCAATTTGATCTGGTCGGTCTGCCAGCCGCGCCGCGTGGCGTGCCGCAGATTGAAGTGACCTTTGACATAGATGCCAATGGCATCGTGAATGTCTCGGCCAAGGACAAGGCGACCGGCAAGGAACAGCAGATCCGTATCGAGGCGTCGGGCGGTTTGTCCGACAAGGAAATCGAGACGATGGTGCGGGAGGCCGAGGCCCACGCCGAGGAAGACCAAAAGCGGCGGACAGAGGCCGAAACCAAAAACCAGGCCGATGCCTTGATCCATGCGACCGAGAAAAGCCTTGCGGAGCTGGGGGATAAGGTGCCCGCGGCAGAAAAAACCAGCATCGAGACTTCCGTGGCGGATTTGCGTACGGCCCTGGAAGGCGGCGACCTGGAAGACATCAAGGCCAAGAGCGAGACTTTGATGCAGGCATCCATGAAGCTTGGTGAAATGGCCTATCAGGCGCAGCAGGAAGCCGATGACGGCGGTCCGGCGGCCGCGGCCTCCGCTGGTGCTGAAGCCGATGATGTCGTCGACGCGGACTTCGAAGAGGTCGATGACGATGACAAGAAAAGCACATCTGCCTGATTTAGGTGCGCGCGATGTCGGCGTGGTCTCGTAACGAACAGGCGCGGCTCCGGAATTGGAGCCGCGCTTTGTTATGCCTGGGGGCATACCATCAAGCGTCATGCGGTTTAGGGGGCTGACGACGTGGCTGAGCAGGATTTATACGCGTTGCTTGGCGTTGGTCGCCAAGCCAGCCAACCGGAGCTGAAAAAGGCCTACCGCAAATTGGCCATGCAGTATCACCCGGACCGCAATCCCGGCGATACCGAGGCCGAAACTAAATTCAAGGAAATCTCCGTCGCCTATGACATCCTCTCGGACGAGGAAAAGCGCGATGCTTATGATCGATTTGGCCATGCTGCGTTTCAGAACAGCGGCGGCGCCGGGTTTGATGGTGGTTTCGGTACGTCCTTCGCCGATGTCTTTGATGATCTGTTTGGCGAGTTCATGGGCGGGGGGCGGCAGCGCCGCGGTGGCGGCGATCGTGGCGCCGACCTGCGCTACAACATGGAAATCTCGCTTGAGGAAGCTTTCAACGGCAAGGCTGCGAAGATCACGATCCCCACTACATCGGGTTGCGATGGTTGCGAGGGATCGGGCGCGGCAGCCGGTTCCGAGCCCAGCACCTGCACGACCTGCCAGGGTCATGGCAAGGTGCGTGCTCAGTCCGGCTTTTTCACCATCGAGCGGACCTGCCCTAATTGTGGCGGCGTCGGCAGGGTCATTTCCCATCCGTGCAAAAAATGCGCGGGCGCCGGCCGGGTTGAAAAAGATAAAACCCTGTCCGTCAACATTCCAAAAGGGGTGGAGGATGGCACCCGTATCCGGCTGACCGGAGAGGGCGAGGCCGGATTGCGTGGCGGTCCGTCCGGTGATCTCTATATTTTTCTGACGCTGTTGCCCCATGAAGTGTTTCAGCGCGATGGCACCAATATCTATTGCCGGGTGCCCATCGCCATGACCACGGCGGCCTTGGGCGGCGATATTGACGTGCCCACCCTGGACGGGGGCCGGGTCGCCGTATCCCTGCCTGAAGGTACCCAGACCGGCCGGCAGTTCCGTCTGCGCGGCAAGGGCATGCCGCAAATGCGCGGTCGGGGGCAAGGCGATATGTATGTTCAGGCTGTGGTCGAAACCCCGGTCAATTTATCCAAGGCGCAGAAGGATCTGTTGCAAAAATTTCAGTCGTCGCTGGGCGACGGCGGCACAAGTCCCGAAAGTGAAGGCTTTTTCAAGAAGGCCAAGGAATTCTGGAACGACATCACCGATTAGCCGCTTACCGTGTTGGCTTAACGGCCCGCTCCCTCATCCTCGCCAATTGGCTCGGCGACTCGATGAATATCGAAAATGTTCCAGCCCCGCAGGCGCGCCTCTAACTCGTGGCGCTGGATTTTACCGCTGGTGCTGCGGGGAAAATCGTCCAAATCAATGAAATGTACTTCCTTGGGCAGCTTGTAACTGGCCAACCGGCCTTTGCAGGTGGCGATCAGGTCCTCGGCCGTCAGTTCCTCATCCATTGGACTGGTTCGCCGACGCGCGGCGAAGACGACAGGCACCTCGCCCCAGCGAGCATCGGACTTGCGCACAACCGCTGCCTCAGCCACCCGGGGATCGGCTAGAATGTATCGTTCGATCTCCGCCGGATAGATATTTTCGCCACCGGATTTGATCATGTATTTGACGCGGTCGACGAAATCCAGGGTTCCATCGGGATTGCGGCGAAAGACATCGCCCATATGGAACCATCCACCGCGGAAACTTTCCGCATTGGCCGCGTCATTATGCCAATAACCGCTGAACAGGGACGGGCCGCGAATGGCCAGCTCCCCCGGTTGGCCATCGGCTACGTCTTTATCGTCGGAGCCGAGCAGGCGGACTTCGCAGAAATCGTTCTGGCGCTTGGACAAAGACGTTGGCGCCGTGCCGATCGCGACATAGTTGGCGGTGGCGGGCGGCATGCCGGTTTCGGTCGAGCCGAAGGTGTTCAGGTAAGGTGCGTTGAGAAGTTGGGTGACCTCCGCCAACTGCTGGCGCGGCACCAGATCGGCCATGGCGCCGATCATATGGATGCCCTTGGGCTGGACCTCCGCCGCGCGCAGCGCGGCTATGAAATCCATGATCATGCCAGGGATCAACGGCAGATAATGGATGTTCTCCGTCTT
>JAQBYC010000082.1 GCA_027623205.1 Pseudomonadota bacterium
TGGAACGCTTCCAAAGACCGGACATATCGTCTGCTACAAAATCCGGACATATCATTCGCTACTGACATGGTGGCGGATTGCCTTATTCCGGCGGTCATCAGATGGTCGTTGGTACTCGATTTCCATGGAAACAGCGCATGTTCTGCCCATCCGGCGGAGCGAATAGAGGAAACCACGGCAGACAAGACGGCGGTTTCGCTATATTGGTGATTCAATCATTCGCAGGGGAGGAGCTGTCTTGGACTATCGGAATATCCTATTCGAGCAGCGCGGGGCGGTTGCTTTGCTGACCTTGAACCGACCGGACAAAATGAATGCCTGGACCTACGACATGCGTGACGAACTGTTGCATGCAATGGACCGGGTGAACAACGACCCCGACATGGGCGCCATGGTGCTGACCGGCGCCGGGCGCGGCTTTTGCGCCGGCGCGGATATTGGCGTCATGTTCAAAAAGCAGCTGGATGACGCCGAAACGGATGATGGGACCGCCAGACCGCCCTCTACCGCCGCCGTCTGGGTCAAGGCGGTGCGCGCGGCGAAGCCAATGATCGCCGCCGTCAATGGCGCAGCGGTTGGTGTCGGTCTGACGCAGATCCTGCCCTGCGACTATATTATGGCTTCGGAAAAGGCGAAATTCTGTTGTGCGTTCGTAAAAATGGGCGTGGTGACGGAATTGGCCTCTTCCCATTACCTGGTGCAACGTATGGGATGGGGTCATGCCAACGAGGCTGCCTTGACGGCGCGCATGATAGGGGGCGAGGAAGCCGTGCAACTGGGGCTGGCCGATCGCCTGGTGCCCCATGAGCGGCTGCTGGATGAAGCGGTGGCCCTGGCCGGCCAGATGGCGCGGAACCCCAGCCGCCAGTTGCGCATGGTCAAGCAATTGTTGAGCCAGAACGGCAGTGAAAGCGATTTGGATAAGGTATTGCAGCGGGAGACAGCGGCCCTCGAACTGGCCTACAAATCTCCCGAACATGCCGAGGCGGTCAATGCTTTTCTGGAAAAGCGGCAACCCGATTTTCGTAACCTAACGGAGTAGACTGATGCGTAAGTTGATAATTCATGGCGCCTTCAACACCCGCACCTCGCGGGTTATCTGGATGGCGTTGGAACTGGGTCTGGATTTCGACCACAACCCCATTCACTACAGCAACGGCAGTACCCGGACGGCTGAGTTTCTGGCCATCAATCCCAACGCCAGCCTGCCGGCGATCCAGGATGGTGAGCTTTGTCTGTGGGAGTCCCTGGCCATTAACCTGTATCTGGCCAACAAACATGGCGGCGACCTGGCGCCCAGGGATGCCGCCGAATTGGGTTTGGCGATGCAATGGAGTTTCTGGGTCACGACCGAGGTGGAAACGGCGGCGCTGCACGCCTTGAAGCACCGATTGCTGCTGCCGGAGGAAGACCGAGATGAGGCGGCGGTCGCGGCGGCGGAAGCGGCATTGGCCAAACCGCTGGCGGTGCTGGACGGCGTTCTGGCCGATCGTGATTATCTGTTTGGCGGCCGTTTCACGGTGGCGGATTTGAACGTCGCGTCGGTGGTGTCCTGGACCAGGTTCGCTAGGCTGGACCTGTCCGCCTGGCCCCATCTGAATGCCTGGTTGGAGCGCTGCCTGGGACGCCCAACCTTTAAACAGGCCCGTGGCGGGTGAGCCGTCAACGCCGACCGCATGGCTGTCATCTGCCCGGTGCCCGCTGCCAGGCCGTGCAGAAATTTGCCAAGGCAAGATCGATTGAGGAGATTTATCGATGATTGATTTTTCGTTGCCGGACGATCTGGCGGCTCTGCGCGACGGGGTTAAGCGCTTCATCCGCGATGAAGTGATGCCGTTTGAAAAAGATCCGCGCCAGGAATTTCACGGACCCACCGATGATCTGCGCCGGGACCTGGTGGCCAAGGCCAAACAGGCCGGCCTGCTGTCACCTCACGCGCCGGTGGAATGGGGCGGTTTGGGGTTGAGCCACGTGGGCATGGCCGTGGTGTTCGAGGCGGCCGGCTATTCAACCCTTGGCCCCCTGGCCCTGAACATCCAGGCGCCCGACGAAGGCAACACCAATCTGTTGGCCAACGTTGCCAGCCAGGAGCAAAAGGAACGCTGGCTGGCCCCCTTGGTGGCGGGCGAGGTGCGCTCGGTTTTTGCCATGACCGAGCCTGACGGCGGCGCCGGCTCCGATCCCTCGTTAATGCGGACCGAGGCGCGCCCGGATGGTGATGACTACATCATCAATGGCCGCAAATGGCTGATCACGGGAATGCACGGCGCCGCGTTTCAAATCCTTATGGCGCGGACATTTGATACCAAGGGCAATGACCTGGGCGCCACGATGTTCATGATGGACAATGACGCGCCGGGCATAGAAATCGTACGCATACTGAACACCATAGATAGCAATTCCCCCGGCGGCCATGCCGAGGTCGCCTATACCGACGTGCGCGTCCCCGGCCACCAGATCCTGGGCGAGGCGGGCAAGGGCTTCCGTTATGCCCAGGTGCGCCTGACGCCGGCCCGCATGACCCATTGCATGCGGTGGCTGGGCGCGGCGGCGCGCTGCCACGATATTGCCACCGGCTATGCCAGACAGCGCCAGGCTTTTGGCAAGCCGATCGGCGAACACGAGGGCATCGGCTTCATGCTGGCGGAAAATGAAAGCGATCTGCATTTTTGCCGCCTGGCGATCTGGCAGGCCTGCTGGCTGCTGGATCGGGGGGAACAGGCGCGGGAGGAAACCTCCATGTGCAAGGTGCGCTGTTCCGAAGCCTTGTCGGCGGTCGTGGATCGGTCCCTGCAGATACTGGGCGGCAGGGGCATTACCGACGATACGGTGGTCGAACGCATCTACCGCGACATCCGCGCCTTCCGCATTTACGACGGCCCGTCGGAAGTTCACCGCTGGGTCCTGGCCCGAAGCATCATGAAACGGAATTGAGGCGCGGCGTCGAGCTGTTTTGCGGCAAGAATATTCCATGCGCAGCAAAAATTGTCTACTGTCTGATCAATGTCTGCAAGCGCCCTTATCATTATCGACATGCAGGTCGGCTCTTTCACGGCGGCAACACCCCGCCGCGACGCCGATGCCCTGGTCGCGCGGTTGAACGCGCTGGCTGCGCGGCTGCGGCAAAATTCAGGGATCGTGATCTTCATACAACATGATGGCCCGGACGGGGACCCGCATCACCCGAGTTTGCCGGGCTGGCATCTGCTGCCGGCATTGCGGGTTCTGCCGGGTGATAAATTGATCACGAAAACGGCCTGCGATGCATTTCTGGATACCGATCTGGAAGCTCTCCTCACCGTCCATGACATCGGCGAACTGATCATTACCGGCTGCGCCACGGATTATTGCGTCGATACCACGGTGCGTAGCGCCCTGGCCCGGGGTTATAGAACGACGGCGCCAAGCGACGGCCACACCACCGCCGACCGGGCCCACTTGAACGCGGCGCAGATCATCGCTCACCACAACGCGATCTGGGCTGATTTCATCGCGCCGGGCGGCAGCGCGCGGGTGCGGCCCTGCGCCGAGATTGCAGTAGAGCGGTGATCGCGATGTGCCTTGGGAGCGCCCGGTGATGGATTGGTACGAAAAACGGCGATTTGGTGATCTGGGCGACGCGGCGGCGGCGTGTCATGGCGCCCGCGAAGGCTTGGTTTTTCAGGACGTGCGCTATACCTTTACCCAGGTGGCGGCTGAAATTGACCGCGCCGCCAAGGCCCTGATGGGTCAAGGCGTTGGGCCGGGCGATCATGTGGCTCTTTGGCTGAACAACAGCGCGGACTGGATCTTTATCAGTTTTGCCCTGGCCAAGATCGGCGCGGTGCAGGTGCCCATCAACACGCGCTTCCGCACCGCTGATTTGGAATACGTGGTACGGCAGTCGGACAGTGCGATGTTGATCACCCATGACCAATCCGGTCCCGTCAACTATCTGGAGATGGTGCGCGAGGTCTTTGCCTTGCCGTCGACCGGTAGCAGGATGGATGATACCAATTTCCCTGAAATGCGGCGGGTGATTATCCTGGGCCCGGACATCTATCAGGGCACGGTATCCTGGGACGGCGCCAAGCGCGGCGGCGAAGTCATCAGCAACGCTGATCTGGCGGCACGCGCGGCGGCGGTCAACCCGGATGATCCGGTCTTCATCATGTACACGTCCGGCACCACCGGTTTCCCCAAGGGGGCGGTACATAGCCACAAGCTGATCCGCAACATCGCGGAACGCGGCTTCCGCATGGCCTATACGGTGAATGATGTCATTCTGAACTATCTGCCCCTGTTTCATGCCTTTGGCTATTCCGAAGGCGCCCTGATGTCGCTGCTGACCGGATCCCGGCAAATAGTTACGGCAACCTTCGATCCGGATGAATGCCTTGATCTGATCGCCCGGGAAGGCGTCAGCGTGATACATGGTTTCGAGGCCCATATGAAAGGCCTGACAGAGGCGCAGGAAGCCAAACCGCGGAATATTTCCTCGCTGCGCACGGGCATCTTCGCCGCCGGCATGCACAGCGCCACGCCGGTTACCCGCCGGGCGGCAAAGGTGCTGGCCCCGCTATGCAATCTGTCCGGCTTCGGCATGACGGAGACCTGGCTGGGCGTCGCCCTGAACGCCCTGGACGACGATGAAACCCACCGCTGCGAAACCTCGGGCTATCCAGGCCTGGGGTACGAGTCCCGCATCGTCGATCCCGAAACCGGCGCCGACCAGCCACCCGGCGTGCCGGGGGAGCTGTTGGTACGCGGTTATAGCCTGATGCTGGGCTACTACAAGAAACCGGACGAAACGGCGGCGGCCATGGATGCTGACGGCTGGTTCCATACCGGCGATACGGCAGCATGGCTGGATGACGGTTATCTGCGTTTTCTAGGCCGCTACAAGGACATGCTCAAGGTTGGCGGCGAGAACGTCGACCCCATGGAAACGGAAGGTTTGCTGTTGGCGCATCCCGATGTGTATCAAATCGCCATTGTCGGCTTTCCGGACCCAAAGCTGGCCGAGGTGCCTGTCGCCTTCGTGCAGCGTGCACCGGGCGCGGAGATTGACGGCAAGGCGGTAATCGATTATTGCCGGGGCAAGGTTGCCAGCTTCAAAATTCCCCGGCACGTGATTTTCGTCAATGACTTCCCCATGACAGCCTCTGGTAAGATCCGTAAAGTCGATCTGCGCGCCGACGCGCTACGCCTGTTGACGGAGTAATATCCAGCTGCAGTTGGCGCGGCGGGGTGGCCATCTATTGAGTTTTCCGGCAGGTGCGCTAACATGGCGTTCGTTGGGGACATGGCTGCAAGCGAATTTACTCCATAATTTTGAAGCATTGCCGGAGGAAACCTTAAATGGCGAAGACACCCATATCGGCTGATTCACATATTACAGAACCGCCGAATTGTTATATCGATTACATCGATCCCAGCTTTCGCGCGCGCGCGCCACATATCGCCCATAGTGAGAAGTACGGTGACGTCTATGTGATCGAGGGTATGGAAAAGACCATTCCCATCGGCCTGGTGGCTGCGGCCGGGCGGGACCCTGCGGAATTGCGTTGGAGCGGCGGCAAGTTTGACGAACTGCACCGCAGCGGTTGGGATCCCACCCTACGGTTGGCGGATCAGGATCGCGACGGTGTTGGCGCCGAAATCATCTATCCTTCCGTTGGCATGGTGCTCTGTAATCATCCGGACTTTGACTACAAGCGGGCCTGCATGACGGCCTACAATCGTTGGCTGCAAGAATATTGCGCCGAGGCGCCGAACCGCTTGTATGGCATGGCGCAAGTCACGATGGCTTCGGTTAAAGAGGGGATCGAGGAATTGCGCCGCGCCAAGGAGATGGGCTTTCGTGGCGTCATGATGCCCGGCGATCCGAAACACGAAGACTATGATCACTTGGACTATGATCCATTTTATCAGGCGGCGGTGGAATTAAATCTACCGTTGTCATTTCATATCCTTACGTCGGGATCGGATCAGATCGGTGCGCAACGGGGTCCCCGCATCAACGGCTTTTGCAGCATCATTCGTGGCTGCCAGGACATCATCGGCATGTTCATCTTCGGCGGCGTGTTCCAGCGCCATCCGAAATTGAAGCTGGTCTGCGTGGAGGCGGATGCGGGCTGGGCCCCGCACTACATGTACCGCATGGATCATGCCTATAAACGCCACCGCTATTGGATGAAATGCGACGAGTTGGAGCGGCTTCCCAGCGAGTATTTCAAGGAAAACGTCTATATGACATTCCAGGATGATTGGACTGCGTTTCAGTTCCGGGACAGCTGTAATATCCGCCGCCTGATGTGGGCCAATGATTTCCCCCATTCCGATGCCACCTGGCCCTGGAGCCAGGAGATGCTGGCGGAACATACCGCTGATATGACCGAACAGGAGCGGGACTGGGTGCTGCACGACAACGTCGTGGAACTGTATGGCCTGACCGGGGTCTAGAGCCAACAACCGGGGATGGGGCGCGGGGGATAGCCAATGTACGATCTGAAAATTCGCAATGGCAGTATTATCGACGGCACCGGCGCGCCGGCCATAGCCGGCGATCTGGGCATCAAGGATGGCCGGGTGGTGGCCATGGGCGAGGCGCCAGACGCCGGGGTCAGGGAGATCGATGCGGATGGCCAGGTGGTTTGTCCCGGCTTTGTCGATATCCATACGCATTACGATGCCCAGGTGCTGTGGGATCGCAAGCTGACCATTTCACCCTGGCATGGTGTGACCACGGCCGTCATCGGTAACTGCGGTTTTGGCGTCGCGCCGACCAGGGCGGCGCATCGGCAAATGATCGTGCGGACTCTGGAAAAGGTAGAGGGCATGAGCGCCGATGCCCTGAACGCCGGCTTGGGTGAAACCTGGCCGTTTGAAACCTTCCCGGAATATCTCGATACCATCGAAAACGTGGGACCATCGATCAATATCGGCGTGCTGCTGGGGCATACCCCGTTGCGGCTGTACACCATGGGCGAGGCGGCAACGGAGCGGGCGGCAACGTCGGACGAATTGGCGGAAATGTGCGGTCTTCTGGCCAACGGCATAGAGGCGGGCGCCCTGGGATTCGCAACCTCAAAAGCCAGCACTCATGTGGGTTATGAAGGTCGGCCGGTCCCCAGCCGCGCTGCCGGGATGGATGAAATCTTCGCGCTCTGTGATGTCTTGGGACAAATGCATCAGGGCGTCATCCAGGCCACGGTCGGACGAGAATTGTTTCTTGACGAGTTCGAACAGATTGCCGAACGCACCGGCAGACCGATTACCTGGACCGCTCTTTTAGCCGGACTATCGTTGGGTAAAGGCGGGCATGAGGAGCAGCTGCAAAATTCCCAGCGCCTGGCGGACAGAGGCCTGAAAATCAGCCCGCAAGTTACGCCGCGGCCGCTGAATTTTGAGTATCAGTTTCTCGCGCCATTTGTCTTTGAGCCAATATCTTTGTTCCAGCCGGTTTCGGCGGCGGATTTTGACGGCAAGTGCCGTATTTACAAGGATCCGCAGTTCCGAACAGCGTTCAAGGAACGTATGCAATCAATCCGGCCCTCGTTCCAAAGCTCCTTTGCCATGACGGTCATTTCTCAATACGAATTGGAGCCGGCGCTTGCGGAGAGACTGCTATGCGATGTTGCCACCGAACGTAACATGGACCCTATTGATCTGGCCCTGGATTTGGCCCTGGCGTCCAATCTGGAGGCGCGCTTTCGCATGCCGGTCGCGAACCACAACGAGGACGAGGTGGAGCCGCTGTTAAAAAGCGATTGCACGGTGCTGGGACTGTCGGATGCGGGCGCTCATGCCAGTCAATTATGTGATGCCTGTCAGCCCACCTATTTCCTGGGACGCTGGGTACGGGAGAAAAAGGTGTTCAGCCTGGAGGAAGCGATCCGTATGTTGACATCGCGCACGGCCGAGGTGATGGGGATCAGGGACCGGGGCCAACTGGGATTGGGACGTCCGGCGGATGTGGTGATATTCGACCCGGCCACGGTCGGCGACCGGCCCTTGCAACGGGTTCATGATTTTCCTGCTGGCGCAGACCGTTTGATCAGTGAGGCCAGGGGTATTGCCAACGTGATCGTCAACGGCGTGGTCATCAGGGAACATAACGTCGATGTCTTTGCCGACGACGCGCCGCTGCCGGGCAGGCTTTTACGCAATGGGGCGGCGGCCGATATCAACCCGCGGTGATATTAACCCGCGGCCAACCAGTTCAGGATGCCATTGGGGATATAACCCGCCACGGTGGAACCCTCCAGGCCGTCATGGATCACCCGTTTTAGACTGCGCTTCCGCTGCGTATCAATGCTGATCGTGACCGTCATGCCAGCCCGCAACGACTCGCGCCCCTCCACATCGGTAATGCGTAACCGAAGCGGGATACGTTGCACGACCTTGACCCAGTTGCCAGACGCATTTTGCGGCGGCAACAGGGCGAATTCGGCCCCCGTGGCCGGAGAGATGCTCTCAACGACGGCGTTATAGCGTTCGTCCGGATAGGCATCGGCCACCACGGTCGCCATCTGTCCCAGTTGTACATGGGTCAACTGGGTTTCTTTCAGATTGGCTTCGACCCAGAGGTCGCCATTTTCCACCACGGCGAACACCGGCGTGCCGGCGCGGACATATTCACCCAGGCGCAATTTAACGTTCGAGGCGATGCCGTCCGCCGGCGCCCTGATGACGGTTCGTTCCAGATCCAGTTGGGCCAAACCATAATCGGCCAACAGCTTATGATATTTTGGATCCTGTTCGGCGGTTCTTTTTGGATCGCCGCCCAATTCGGCCAGGAGCGTTTGATTGTTATCTTCACGGGTCTGTAGCTGCCGTCTGGCCATTTCAAGGTCGTGCCTAGCCTCATCCAGCTTGGCCGTAGTGCCAACACCGCGTTTGGTCAACTCAACCGCGCGATTATATTCCTGGTCCATGTAGCGGAATGCTTCGTGGCTTTCCTCCACGGCGCGCAGACCGGCGCGGTAAGCCATGCGCTTGGCCTCTATTTCCAGGCGTATGGTATCGAATTGCGCAAATTTCGCGTCAACTTCATACTGAAACGAATGGGGGTCGATGCGAAACAGGATATCGCCCTTTTTGATTATCTGGTTATCGCTGGCATTGATCTCCACCACGCGGCCGGAAACATCGGCGCTGACCGCCAGCACATGAGATTTCACATAGGCGTTCTCGGTGTTGACGTAGCGCAGGCTTTCCGCCCACAAGCCGGCGCCGTACAGTACGCCGGCAATTGGTATGACCAACATCAGGACAAATCGCGTAAAGCCTTGTATCCAGCGTCTGTGTCGGCGCGGCGCGGAATTGGGCAGTTCCGAAACCGTGGCCTTTGCCGACGCGCCCGGCGTCTCCATCTCGTCCTTCTTCGCGGGCTCAGCCATCTTGATCTTCCTTCGAGCTCGTATTGCTATTTTCCACCATGGCGGAGAGGTTGGTTTTGATCCTGATCAAGGTTGCAATAAACCTCTCCTGCTCTTCGTCCGATAAGTTCGCCAGTGCTTCCGTGCGTAAATCTGCCGCCACGGCGCGCATTGTCTGCATGAGAGGGTCAACCGCGCCTGCCAAGAAAACCAATTTGACCCGGCGATCCGCTTCAACGGTCCGCCGTTCGATCCAGCCCTTGGCCTCCAGGCGATCGAGCAGACGGCCCAAGGTCGGGCGCTCAATTTCGAGGATATCCGACAGTTTTGTCTGGCTCAGGCCCTCGTTGAAGTAAAGATGCGTAAGCACCCACCATTGTGACCGGGTCAGACCCAGTTCGCGCATGCGGCGGTCGTAATTGGTGCGCAATTGCCGCGCGGTATCGTTCAACAGGAAACCAAAATTGCGATCGGTAGTTTCCCGTTGGTCTATGTTTCTATATTCAGCAATTTGTTCGTTTAATTTGGCCTTGGCGATAATGGCAGTCTACCCTAGCTGAGCCTGATGACTAATTGGTTGTCTAGCATACAATAAGCCACATTAGTGGAACCTTGCCAACGATCTATTTTCGCGCCCAAGACAAAACACAAGGAAAACCGGAATGCCTCTGAAAAATGCCATTGATCTAACCGGCCGACGTATTCTGCTGACCGGCGCGGCGGGCGGTATCGGCGCTGCCACGGCCCGCGCCTGCGCCGCCCTGGGCGCCGCAAAACTGGTGCTGGCCGATAATGGTCCCATGGATGATCTGTGCGACGAGTTGCGTGACCAAGGTGTCGACATCTCCCCCCATCAGTGCGATGTGAGCCGGCGCCAGGACAACGCCGACCTTGTCGCCGCGGCAGGGGATATTGACGCCGCCGTGGCTTGCGCAGGCATCTGTCCCCTGGAGGAGGACTGGGCCGATGATCCGGAATGGGATCAGGTGTTTCACCGGGTCATGGATGTCAACCTGTTGGGGCCAATCCATCTGGTGCGGGAGTTGTTGCCCCGCATGGCGGCGCGGGGCGGGGGACAGATCGTCCTGATCGGTTCCATCGGCGGGCGCATGGGTGGAACTTCGCCCATTGTGCAGCCCCATTACATCGCCTCGAAAGGTGGCGTACACGCCCTGATCTGGTGGCTGGCCCAACGTGCCGCACCGCAAGGCGTGCTGGTCAACGGTATTGCGCCGGGGCCCATCGCTACGACGATGACGGCCACCACGCCCTATCCCAAGGACCGCTATCCTTTGGGCCGGATCGGTGAGCCGGAAGAAATCGCCTGGCCGGCCGCGTTTTTATGCTCACCGGCGGCCTCGTATTTCTCCGGCTCCATACTCGACGTCAATGGTGGTTTATTTGTAGGTTAGGGCGTCGAGGGCAGTTGCCAATTGAATGGAGTCGCGAACGCGACTTCAAGCGATTGGTTTGATTTCTCTATGTTGAATTTTCTGAGCACATTTGGAGCAAATGTGCGCTAGGGGCTCCAATCATGAAAATTGGCGATACACATTACCGCACAATCTGGCTGGGCGACGATGACTGGTCGGTGAACGTCATTGATCAGACCTTATTGCCGCATGTCTTTGAAGTCAGGCGCCTGGAGAGCCTGGCCGATGCCGCGGCGGCGATTGCAGACATGGTTGTGCGCGGTGCGCCATTGATCGGCGCCACCGCGGCCTATGGCATGGCCCTGGCGGCGCACGTGGATCCGTCCGACCAGGCGCTTGAGGACGCCTTTGCCGATTTGCTGGCGACCCGCCCGACCGCAATTAATCTGCGCTGGGCCCTGGACCTCATGCGGGAACGGCTGCTCGCGGTGCCGGTGGATTATCGCCGGGCGTTGGCCTATGGCCTGGCGGCAGAGATCTGCGATAACGACGTGGCGACCTGCCAAAGCATTGGGCAACACGGCAGTGTCTTGATTGCGGATGCCCTCGCACGAAAAGCTGGCGGCAATGGCGCCGCCGGACCGGTCAATGTGTTGACCCATTGCAATGCCGGTTGGCTGGCGACAGTGGATTGGGGCACCGCCCTGGCGCCCATTTATGCCGCCCACGACGCCGGCATCCCGGTGCATGTCTGGGTCGATGAAACCCGCCCCCGCAATCAGGGCGCTGCCCTGACGGCATACGAACTGGGCGGCCACGGCATACCGCACACGGTGATCGTTGATAATGCAGGCGGGCATTTGATGCAGCACGGCATGGTCGATCTATGTATTACCGGCACCGACCGCACCACGGCTCACGGCGATGTCTGCAATAAGATCGGCACCTACCTGAAGGCTCTGGCGGCCCATGACAACGGCATCCCATTTTATGTGGGCTTGCCACACAGCACCATAGATTGGCGTTTAGGAGACGGCGTGGCGGAAATTCCCATCGAACAGCGCGATGGCGAGGAAGTTTCCCATATCCGCGGTGTTACCGGGGCCGGGCAGGGGACCACCGTGCGCCTGGTTCCCCAAGGCACGGCGGTGGGAAATTATGCCTTTGATGTCACGCCGGCCCGTCTGGTCACGGGGTTGATTACCGAACGGGGGGTCTGTCCGGCCAGCCGGGCCGGTTTGCTGGCCCTCTATCCCGAACAAGCTGAAAACGCCGCGCCCTGAGATGGATAATCTGTGGTCTGACAAAGACGCATTAGCCTGTATCAGGCGTTGCGATACCGCCGGCGTCGATCAAGCTTTGGCCCTGCGTCTGTATAGCGCCCGCTTATTGGGCCAGGATCGGAAACTGGTCATGCATGGCGGTGGCAATGCCTCCCTGAAGGCCAAAACGACAGACCCGTATGGGGATGATCTGGCGATCTTGTACATCAAGGGCAGTGGCCGGGACATGGCCCAAATCGACGCGGCGGGCATGCCGGCCGTGCGTCTGGAGCCCCTGCGCCGCTTGCAGACGTTGGCGGCCCTGGATGATCTGGCGATGGTCAATCTGCTGCGGGGCAATCTGATGGAGGCGCAGGCGCCGGACCCGTCGGTGGAAACTCTGTTGCATGCCTTTTTGCCCCAAGATTACGTGGACCATACCCATGCATCAGCCATTTTGGCGTTAACGGACCAGCCCGACGGCGATGTGGTCTGTGCTGAATTGTTTGGTGCGATGGCGGCGGTCGTGCCTTACAGAATGTCGGGGCTGGCGCTGGCGAAGGCGGCGGCGGCCGCCTATGCCGGGCAACCAGATTGCTTTGGTTTGATTCTATCCAAGCACGGCTTGGTCAGTTTTGGCGAGACGGCAGCTGAATCCTACGAAAGGACGCTGAACTTAGTCAATCTTGCGGAAAACCATCTACGCCGCGGCCGGCGTACGATCCTTGCAGCCATCGCCCTGCCGAAAATGCTGCCGACGGCGGCCGCTGTGGGCCCCATCCTGCGTTCGGCCTTGGCCCAGGTCGATGAAACCATGCCGGGTGGCTACCGCCGCGTTGTGCTGGCGCACCGCGGTGATGCCGGCGTGCTGAACTACGTCAATGGCAAGGATCTTTGCCGTTACAGCCAGGCCGGGGTAGTTACGCCTGATCATACCATCCGGACCAAGGGGCAGCCGCTTGTATTGCCGGCGCCCGACAATGCGGATTTGGCCGCCTTCGCAGCCGAGGCGGCGGCAGCTACCGGGCGATATGTCGCGGGCTATAACGCCTATTTCGAACGCTACAAGATGCCGGGATTGGTGATGTTGAATCCCCTGCCCAAGGTGATCTTGGTGCCCGGCGTCGGCCTGTTTGCGGCGGACCGGACAGCCCATCACGCGGACATCGTCGCCGATATCGCGGTCTGCGCCATGGATGTGATCGGCGCGGCGGAAAACTTAGGTCGATTTGAAAGTATCGCAGAGCAGGACCTATTCGAGATCGAATATTGGTCGTTGGAACAGTCCAAACTGGGGCGGACAGGGGAACCTGCTTTTGCCGGCCATGTGGTGGTGGTAACCGGTGGCGCGGGGGCAATCGGCGCGGCTACGGCTGCCGCGTTCGCAGCGGAAGGTGCGGCGGTCGCGGTGTTGGACCTGGATGGCGATCAGGCCGCTGCGATTGCGGCAGATTTTGGCGGCCTGGGTCTGGCTTGTGATGTCACGGATGCCGGTGCGGTAGCGGCGGCGTTCGCGCAGGTTTGCACTTTCCATGGCGGTGTGGATATTGTCGTTTCCAATGCCGGTGCGGCTTGGCAGGGTAAAATTGGCGAAGTCGACGATGCTTTGCTGCGCCGCAGTTTCGAGCTGAATTTCTTTGCCCATCAATTGGTGGCAAAGACCGCCGTCGCGATCATGATGCAGCAGGCAACAGGCGGCGTATTATTATTCAACGCCTCCAAGCAGGCCGTTAATCCGGGCCGGAATTTTGGCCCTTATGGCCTGCCCAAGGCGGCCACCTTGTCTCTGATGCGGCAATATGCGGTGGATTATGGCGATCAGGGCATCCGCTCCAACGCGGTCAATGCGGACCGCATCCGCAGCGGTCTTTTGACCGAAACCATGGTCGCCGCGCGATCAAAGGCACGCGGCGTGACCGAGGCGGATTACATGGCCGGAAATTTGCTGGGCCGGGAAGTCATGGCCGCGGATGTGGCGCGGGCTTTTGTCACCTTGGCAAAAGCAGAAAAAACGACCGGCGCGGCGCTGACAGTCGATGGCGGTAATATCGCGGCCGCATTGCGCTGATCTATTCCGAAATGGGCCTGATGGTGATCTCATGTTGGTGGGCTTCGATGACGGCGCGCTCGGGCATGCCGTCCTGTGCCCCAGGCTTCAAGCAGGCAAGGCCGCCAGCCACACTGCCCCAACGCAGACAGTCCGCCAGACTCATCCCGTCAGACTGGGCGGCGGTATAGGCGCCCACGAAGGCATCGCCCGCACCGACCGTGTCCAGGGCCCGGATGGGCAAAACACCTGCCTGCAAAGCCTGATTATGGGCAAATGCCATGGCGCCGTTCGCGCCAACCGTTAAGACAACTGTCGTGGCAAAATGTTGCTGTACCTTGGCGCAGGCGCCGGGCAACTCGGTCGCATCCAGGCCCAGGTCTTCCGCCAGCATCCGTGCCTCTACCTCGTTGACGATCAGGACATCAAGCTTGGCCAAGGCAGATGCGGGGATGGGCTGAAACGGCGCGGCATTCAAGATCGTCGTGGCCCCCCGTTCAGCGGCCCGATCAAGCCCCGCCCAGATTTGCATTGGGGGAATTTCCATCTGTTGCAGGACAAGGTCCCCCGGCGACGGGTATATTTGTTCGGCTACCGTTTCCAGATTTGCGCCCGACGAGACCACAATTTGATTCTCCCCGTCGCTATCGACGGAAATTGTGGCACATGCCGTAGGGCGGGAACGGCGTACGACTTCAGTCGTATTTACCCCCGCCAGATCCAGATTGACCAAGGCGCGTCGCCCAAAATCATCATCGCCAATAGACGCAACGAAGCGCACGGCAGCCCCTGCGCGGGCCGCCGCCAACGCCTGATTGGCGCCTTTGCCGCCTGGCAACATGATGTAATCTGCGGTCAGTACCGTTTCGCCTGGGCGCGGCAGGCGCCTCACGGACTGGACAATATCCAGCCCGATGGAGCCGAACACGATAATCAAGACAAGGTGCCTTCTTTAGTCCTTTTATCAAGCCTGGCGCAAGCTACGTGATCAATTCTGTGATCGGGACTTTGCCTATTAAAGACTTTGGCGATCAGGACTTAGCGCTAAACTTCGTGGTCAGGCGTTGTCCCAGGCGATAGACATTATCCGCCTGCTTCAGGCTGGCTTGTTTATTGACCAACTGATTTACCTTATGACGCCGACCAAGATCTCTGAGTAGCCTATCTTCCACGGCCTCCTCGAGGGTACGTAAGCGCAGATGCAAATATGGGCTCGACATTACACGCGAACTCGCATTAGTGGATGAGGAACAGCGTTTTTCCCGCCAACTCAACTGAATACTTCAGTCCGAAATCTCGTTCAAATCTAGCACTTTTTGCACCCAACTCCAAGGTGCCGCGATGGCTGTTTTGGTTAACCATAATGGGTGAGTTTGTCGTCCCTTGTCTTCGGCTTCCGGTAGCTTTAGGATTCCGCCAAATAATTCAAAAAGAGCTCAGGTAGTGTCCAATGGATTTAGCTTTCAGCGACGATGATTTAGCCTTTCGGAACGAGGTTCAGGCCTTCGTCGAGTCGCATTTACCGGTAGATATCGCCGAATCGGTCCGCCGGGGCCGGCCCATCGCCAAGGTGGACATACAACGCTGGCAGCAAATTTTGTACAAACGCGGCTGGGCCGCCCCTGGTTGGCCGGTGGAAAATGGCGGGACTGGCTGGGGTGCGACACGACGCTATATTTTCGATGAAGTCATGGCCGAATTCGATACCCCGGAGACCATTCCGTTCGGTTTGCTGATGGTCGGGCCGCTGATCTACACTTTTGGCACTGATGCTCAGAAAGAACGTTTTCTGCCAAAAATATTGAGTGGCGAGGAGTGGTGGTGTCAGGGCTATTCGGAGCCGGGATCGGGCTCTGACCTCGCCTCGCTTCAGACCAGGGCGGTTCTGAACGGTGATCACTATGTGGTCAACGGCGCCAAGACCTGGAATTCATCGGCCCACATTGCCGATTGGACTTTTTGCCTTGTGCGAACTTCGAATGATGGCAAGCAACAGGAGGGTATCTCCTTTTTATTGATCGATATGAACACGCAGGGGATTGAGCCCAAACCCATAATATCCATCGACGGCGCCCATCATTTGAATATGACCTACTATACGGATGTAAAAGTGCCGGTGGAAAATCGGATTGGTGAAGAGAACAAGGGCTGGACCTATGCCAAATTCCTGCTTGGGCACGAACGTAATTCCATTACAGAGGTCGGTCTCTCGAAACAGCGCGTGCGCCGCCTGAAGAACATTGCGGGGGAAGAACGCGCCGGTGGCAAGAGGCTTCTGGACGATCCGGCATTTGCCGGCAAGGTGGCCGATGCGGAAATCGCTTTGACGGCTTTGGAATATCTTAGCCTTCGCTTTCTGGCGGAGGAAGCCGCCGGGCGTCCCATCGGGGCGGAGGCCTCCATGTTAAAAATCCGCGGCACGGAAATTCGCCAGCAATTGACCGAATTGACCATTGAAGCCCTGGGCTATTACGCGGCGCCGTTCGAGATGGAGCAAATGACCGACCGCTGGAATGAACCGCCTATCGGTCCTGACTATGCCGCCGCGCAAATGCCCCAGTATCTATTCAGCAGGGCAGCGACGATTTATGGCGGCAGCAATGAGATCCAGCGCAACATCATCGCTAAAATGGTTTTGGGCATCTAAAATCCTCCGCCATGAATCGCAAACAACGCCGACAAGCCGCAAAACGAACAGGCCGGCCGATTGTCACGCCGGCCCCGATTCCAGTCGCGTTGCCGGGTGGCGGCGTCGCGGGTACATTGATGCGACATGCCACGGGCGCTTCGCAAATGTCTGGCGAGCCGGGCGCGAGCCTGCGCCAAGCCGCCAACTATCTGCAATCGGGCCATCTGGATTTGGCCGCCAGGCATTTGCAAAGTCTGCTAAATGGCAACCCCAATGATCCCCAGGCCATGCAATTGCTGGGGGTGGTGCTTTTCGAACAAGGTAATCAGGCGCGCGCGCGAGAACTGCTGCAGGCGGCCGTACGACTGGCGCCGGACTATGTCGAGGCCCTGCACAACCTTGCTTTGGTGCTGACCGCAACGGGCGAATTCGACGCAGCGGCGGCGGCTCTGCGTAAAGCCATCCGGTTGGAACCCGAGAATTCGAATGCCTGGCTGAACCTGGGCAATGCAGAGCGTGGCATGGGCCGGTTCGATGAGGCCGCCAAGGCCTTTGCCAAGGCGTCGAAGTTGGCCCCGAAAAATCCGATGGCGGATTTGAATCAAGCACTCCTGATGAAGGATATGGCGCGACTGGACGAAGCCCTGGTCCTGTTCGACAAGCTGATCGCCCGATATCCTGAAGACGCCGCAGCCCACAACGGCCGGGGCGCTTGCCTACGGGATATGGGCCGGGCCGGAGAGGCGGCAAAGGCCCATGCGAGGGCAGCGGACCTGGCCCCGGACAATGCGCAGTACCGGATTAACATGCGCGATGCATGGAGCCGCCTCATTCCGTCCTGGCACTTGCCGATGTTGGCGGATGAGGCACGCAATACCGCCTATCAACAGGCCATGGACAAACATGTCCGCGAGGGTATGCATGTTCTCGATATTGGCGCCGGATCGGGTCTACTGGCAATGATGGCCGCCCGGGCCGGCGCTGGCATGGTTACGGCTGTGGAAATGGACCCAATTCTAGCCGATGTGGCGCGGCAAATCATTGCGGATAATGGCTTCGCGGACCGGATTCAGGTGTTGAACCGGCTGTCGCTTGATTTGAAGGTAGGCGTCGATCTGCCTCCCGCCGATCTTGTGGTTTCTGAAGTTTTGGACGTCGGCCTGTTGGGCGAAGGGGTGCTGGCAACCCTGCGCCACGCCACCCGCCAGTTGATGAAGCCAGGGGGACGTATGGTACCAGCCGGCGCTGTCGTCTTTGGCCAGTTGGTTGAATTGCCGAGGCAACGTTCCGTCAATCCGGTAGCCAGAATCTCTGGATTTGACCTGTCCGCCTTTGATCGCTTCCGCAATCCGGCGGCATATCGCACCATCTCCCTGGCCAAAGAACCGCACAAATTGTTAAGCGAACCCTTCCACATTGCCGATTTCGATTTTTCCGCACCACCTGTTACGGACCGTCAGCGTATTGTGAAGATACCGATTGCCGCCGCAGGAGAGGTCTATGCCGTGGTTTTCTGGTTTGATCTGCAGATGGATGAAGAAATCGGCATTTCTTCCGGACCCAAGGGCACTCTGTCCCATTGGGCGCAAGCCGTGCAGTTCATGGATCACGGTCGCATGGTCTCGGCGGGGGATGAAATAGCTTTGACCATGGGGCATACGGATACCCGCCTTTATTTCTCGGTTTAGGAGACCGCTGTATGGACATGCAATTCCACGAAGAGGATTTAGCATTTCAGGCCGACGTGCGCCGATTTATACAGACGAATTTGCCCGGCGACCTGGCGGACAAGGTTCGGCGCGGCTTGCATCTTGAAAAAGAAGATTTCATCTTCTGGCAAAGAAAATTGAACGATCAGGATTGGTTCGCCCCCCACTGGCCAGTTGAATTGGGTGGCGTGGCATGGACCGCCACCCAGCATTATCTGTTCCAGAACGAACAGGCGGAAGGTAACTGCCCGCCGGTCATTCCTTTTGGCGTGCGCATGGTCGCACCGGTTATTTTCACCTATGGCAACGACGAACAGAAACAGCGTTTTCTGCCTGATATCCTGGACAGCACGGCATGGTGGTGTCAGGGCTATTCCGAACCCGGCGCGGGCTCGGACCTGGCGTCCTTACAGACCAGGGCGGTGCGCGAGGGAGATTACTATATCGTTGACGGCGCCAAAACCTGGACCACTCTGGCGCAATTTGCCGACTGGATTTTTTGCCTGGTCCGCACATCGAATGAGGGCAAGCCCCAGGAAGGCATCTCGTTTCTGTTAATCGATATGAAGAGCCCCGGCATTGAAGTGACCCCGATCATCACCATCGACGGCTCCCATGAGGTCAACAGCGTATTTTTCACGGATGTACGCGTGCCTGTCGAAAATTTGATCGGACAGGAGAACGCGGGCTGGACCTATGCCAAGTTCCTGTTGCTATTCGAACGCTCCAATAGTCTGACCGGCGGCCTGAAACAACAGTTGCGCCGATTGCGCGGCATCGCGGAACAGGAACGGGTCGGCGGCGAACCGCTTTGCGCCGATCCCGCCTTCGCGGCGCGACTGGCCGAATATGAAGTGCAATTGCGGAGCTATGAATTCCTTGAACGGCGCACCCTGGGCACGAGCAGTCCCGGCGCCGAGGCTTCATATCTCAAAATCATCGGCACGGATCTGCAACAACTGGCCTCGGAACTGACCTTGCAGGCGGTTGCCTATTATGGCAATCCCTATATCCGCGATGCCCTGGTGCATGGTTATAACGCAGCGTCCGTGGGGCCGGATTACGCCGCACCGGCGGCGCCACAGTATTTCAATTACCGAAAAACAGCGATCTACGCCGGCTCGAACGAGATCCAGCGTAATATTCTTTCGAAGGCCGTATTGGGCATGTAATGGGATGGAATTGCTAGAAGGATGCTTTGCGCCGCCGTCGGATCATGCTAGTTGATGGATATAAAAATTTGTAGGAGAGCGTCATGGATTTTTCCCTCAGCGAAGAACAACAACTGCTGAAAGACAGCGTGCAGCGGTTTGTGCGTGAGGAATACCCTTTGGAAGCGCGGCGCAAGCTGGTTGCCACCGACCTTGGCTACAGCGACGACAACTGGGCTAAAATGGCGGCGTTAGGATGGCTGGCCCTACCGCTGCCGGAAGAATATGGCGGCATTGGCGGCGGTCCGGTAGAAACCATGGTGTTGATGGAAGAATTTGGCCGCGGCCTGGTCGTCGAACCTTATATGTCCTCCATCATCATTGGCGGTGGCTTCCTCATGGCGGGCGGCAGCACGAAACACAAATCGGAACTGCTGCCCAAGCTGGGCGCCGGCGAGTTGAAATTGGCCTTCGGCTATGCCGAACGGCAGTCGCGCTTTGATCTCAACGATGTGGAATGCAAGGCCGAGAAAAGCGGCGACGGTTATGCCCTGAACGGTCACAAGGGTGTGGTCTTTCATGCCGCGACAGCGGACAAGATCATCGTTTCAGCCCGGACCTCCGGAGGCAGCCGCGACGCTGATGGCATTACCTTGTTCCTGGTTGATAATAACTGCAGCGGTTTGAGCCGGCGTGATTACCCCACGGTGGACGGTCTGCGCGCCTCTGAACTGGAATTGAATGGCGTTATGGTTGGCGCTGATGCGGTGCTGGGTAAAGTCGGCGGCGGTGCGGCTCTGATGGAAGAGGTGGTGGGCCAGGCAATTGCCGCCATCTGCGCCGAGGCAGTGGGCTGCATGGACGTTTTGCAGGAAACCACCAATGAATATCTTAAGACACGGGTGCAGTTCGGCGTACCTTTGTCAAAATTCCAGGTCCTCCAGCACCGCATGGTGGACATGTTCATGGAATGCGAACAGGCCCGCTCCATGTGCTACATGGTGAACCTGAAAATCGGCGATGAAGACCCGGTGGAGCGGGAAAAATCCGTTTCCGCGGCGAAGGTGCAGATCGGCAATTCCGGCCGCTACGTGGGTCAGCAGTCAGTACAATTGCATGGCGGCATGGGTATGACGGACGAATTGCACGTGGGCCATTATTTCAAGCGCCTGACCATGATCGATACAATGTTCGGCAACAAGGATCACCACCTGAAACGCTACGCCGATTTATAGCGGCTTAGAGCAATTTTCAATTGCACTCGTCTTAAAGAGTCTGAGTATGTTTTAAGAAAACATGGTCTAGGTTATAAGAATTGTGGCCAGCCCACCTTGCGTTGGCCGGCCATTTTTTGTCTTCCGCTGAGGAGTTATCATCGAATCTGGTGTTTGAGCATTTGAAAAAAAGCGGCGTATCAGGTTGACTTGTTGTTGCAAGACACCAATCCAACCAAAGGAGATACGCCACCATGAAGAAGAGTAACGTTTTAGAATTGGCTGGTCGAGATGTAATTTTCGATCCCCTGACAGATTTGTTGCGCTCGGGTGCGCAGCAGTTGATCCGTCAGGCTGTGGAAGCAGAGCTTGAGGAACTGCTGGGCCAGTATTCTGACCGCCGTACCGGGGACGGCCATGCCGGTGTGGTTCGCAATGGCCATTTACCGGAGCGCGACCTGCAGACAGGTTTGGGACCGGTGACGGTCAGGATTCCAAAAGTTCGCTCGATGACCGGGGAGCCCGTGACGTTCCGCTCAGCCCTTGTTCCGCCCTATGTCCGCAAGACGCGGTCTCTGGAGGCGGCACTGCCATGGCTGTATTTGAAGGGCGTGTCGAGCGGCGAGATGGGCGAAGCCTTGAAGGTGTTGGTTGGCCCTGACGCCGAGGGCCTGTCAGCCAGTACGGTATCGCGGCTGAAGCAGGTGTGGGGGCAAGAATACCGGAGTTGGTGCGATGAACCACTGGATAAAGACCGCTGGGTCTATGTGTGGGCGGACGGCGTCTATAGCGGGTTGAGGGGCGAACAAATGAAGCTGTGTGCCTTGGTGATCATTGGCGTCAATGAACGTGGAGAGAAGCACTTTCTGGCTATTGAAGACGGCATGCGGGAATCCACACAAAGCTGGCGGGAGGTTCTCCTGAAGCTGAAGACACGCGGCATGAACGGACCGGAACTGGCGATTGGTGATGGCGCCATGGGGTTCTGGGCGGCACTGGAGGAAGTCTATCCCGAGACCCGCCAACAACGTTGCTGGA
>JAQBYC010000083.1 GCA_027623205.1 Pseudomonadota bacterium
GTACTTTGAATCTACTTTGAATGTCCATGCAAACTATTAAGTCATTGTTTTAATTGACTATTTGTTTATACGGATTACTCCAGTTCGATGGTCCCCGGCGGTTTTGAGGTAACGTCGTAGACAACCCGGTTGACGCCGCGCACTTCGTTGATGATGCGGGTGGCGGTGCGGCCCAGGAAATCATGGGTGAAGGGGTAGTAGTCCGCCGTCATGCCGTCGGTGGAAGTGACCGCACGCAGGGCGCAGATGTAGTCATAGGTCCGCTGGTCGCCCATGACGCCCACGGTGCGCACAGGCAGAATGGCGGCAAAGGCCTGCCAGATCTCGTCGTACAATCCGGCCTTGCGGATTTCGTCCAGATAAATGGCGTCGGCCCGGCGCAGGATGGCCAGTTTTTCGGCGCTGATCGCACCGGGACAGCGGATGGCCAAGCCGGGACCGGGAAAGGGATGGCGGCCGACCAGGCTTTCGGGCAGGCCCAGGGTGCGGCCCAGTTCGCGCACCTCGTCCTTGAACAATTCGCGCAGGGGTTCGACCAGGGACATGTTCATCCGTTCAGGCAGGCCGCCCACGTTATGATGGGACTTGATGGTGGCGGAGGGTCCGCCAAAAGGCGAGACGGATTCGATCACGTCCGGGTACAATGTGCCTTGCGCCAGGAAATCGGCGCCGCCGATCCGATTGGCCTCCTCCTCGAAAACATCTATGAAGGTGGCGCCAATGATCTTGCGTTTTTGTTCGGGATCGCTGACCCCATCCAATTTTTCCAGGAACAAGCTGGCGGCGTCCCGATGCACCAGAGACAGGTTGTAGTGCTCCTTGAACAGGCTCACCACTTCCTCCGCCTCGCCTGCCCGCAACAGGCCGTGATCAACGAAAACACAGGTCAGTTGGTCGCCAATGGCTTCATGCAGCAGAATTGCCACGACGGATGAATCAACCCCGCCCGACAAACCGCATATCACCTTGCCATCGCCGACCTGGGCCTTGACCCGTGCTTCGGCCTCGTGACGGAAGGCGGCCATATTCCAATCACCCCGACAGCCGGCCACGTTATGCGTGAAATTACGCAATAGGGCGGCGCCGTCCGGGGTATGCATGACCTCGGGATGGAACTGCACGCCGTAAAAGCGCCGCGCATCATCGGCGATGGCGGCAAAGGGGCAATTGGCGGAGGTCCCGACGACACGAAAGCCCGGCGGAATTTCCATCACCCTATCGCCATGGCTCATCCAGACCTGGTGTTGTTGACCTGGCTGCCAAAGCCCCCGGAACAAAGTGCAATCGTCGCTGACATCGACAAAGGCCCGGCCAAACTCCTGATGATCAGAAGCTTCGACCCGGCCGCCCAGCTGCTCGCACATGGCCTGTTGCCCATAACAAATGCCGAGCACGGGAATGCCAAGATCGAACAGGCCCTGGGGTGCGCGAGGGGTGTCGCTTTGGGTGGCCGAAGATGGCCCGCCGGAAAGGATCACGCCGTTCGGCCGGCTCTCCCGCAGCGTCTCCTCTCCCTTGAAATAGGGCACTATTTCGCAGTAAACGCCGCTTTCCCGCACCCGCCGGGCGATCAGTTGGGTGACCTGGCTGCCGAAGTCAAGAATTAGGATACGGTCTGTCATACGCTCATTCATACGTTCAAAGGCTGCGTCCCGGGGCGGGCGGCAGCATTACGACAGCGCCCGACCCCGGCGCAAGGACCTTTCACCAGCCCGCCAGGGAGCGCCCTATTTCGGGCGATAGGCGGCGACGGCGGCTTTCAAGTCGTCAAATTCCTTGCAGCCGAAGAAGCAGATTCGATCCAGCGCCGCCAGATGTTTTTTCGCCATCTCCAGATTACCCACCGCCAGATAGGTCTCGCCCACATATTCGTGGGCGCCCTTATGCTCCGGGTTCATTTTCAAGGCCACGGCATAGTATTTGAAGGCCATGTCATATTGGCCAAGCTTGCGATTGGCATAGCCAAGATAGTTGTAGGTATCCGCGGTGGCGGTGTTTCCCGCCACGTCCCGTTGCAGCAGCGCCATGGCGCCGGTCCAATCTTCGGCATCAATGGCCTTGCGGATGGCTGGCCCCCATGCGCTGTCGCTATCGCGGTCGCCACCGCCGGCCGCCCAGGCGCCAGGCGCGCACAGCATTAAGGCGATCAGACAGGAAATTATCGACTTCATGGCAACCCCCAATTCTCCAAATATCAGGCCTTTATCATAACCTCATCGGGCATTGTATCGCTAGCCGCCGCGCGGCGTTCCAAAACGGCGACAAAAAAACCGTCCGTGCCGTGCCGGGCCGGTGTCAGGCGTAAGTATGGGTCGTCACAGGGACAGGTAGGGCGGTCAGGGCTCGTCATCACCTCGTCCCAGACGCGGCTGATGGGCAACACGCTAAACGCCGGCTGTTCGGCAAGAAATCCCTCTATCTGGTCCTCGTTCTCTTCCATCAGGATTGAACAGGTGGCATAGATCAGGCGTCCGCCAGCGCGCACCAGGGGTGCCGTGCTACGCAGTATCCTGCCCTGGGCGGCGCCATATCGGAGCAATTGTTCCTCGCTAAGACGCCATTTGCTCTCGGGATTGCGGCGCCAGGCGCCGCTGCCGCTACACGGCACATCAAGCAGCACGCGGTCCGCCTTCCCCGTCAACCCGGACAAGGCAGCGACCGCTGAGCGATCTCCCAGGGCATGGACTTGAACATTCCGTACCCCGGCCCGCTGCAATCGGGTGCGCAGGGGTTCCAGGCGCCGGGGTTCACTGTCGAAGGCAAAGATCTGACCTTTGTTTTCCATTTGCGCCGCCAGGGCCAGGCTTTTACCGCCTGCCCCGGCGCAATAGTCGACCACCTGCTGACCCGGTCCAACGGCGCACAACAAAGCCACGAGTTGCGAGCCTTCGTCCTGAATTTCGATGGCGCCACTCAGATACAGGGCATGCTTGGACATGGTCCGGTGACTGTCAAGACGCAGCGCGGTTGGGGCAAAGGCACCGGGCACGGTGCCGATATCATGCCCCTTCAGTTCGGCGGCAACCTTTGCCGGGGTGGACTTCAGAATATTGACGCGGAGATCAACCTCGGCCCGGCCTTGCAAGGCCGCCATTTCCCCCTCCAGTTCCGAGCCAAACCGCCGCACCAGGGAAGCAGCCAGCCATTCAGGATAGTTGCCCCTCACCCAGGCTGGCGCCGCCTTTGCCGCCGCTAGCGGCATTTGCGCCAGAGCCGCATGCTCACCGTCGTCCAGGCTGGCGGGACAGAATTTTTCACCACTGAACAATGTGGCGATATCGCCCGCATTCGCATTGTCCTTCGCCATCAAATGGGCCAGCACCAGACGGCGACTGTCTGTGCCGTCGGCCCACCAGGCGTATTCGCCTTTGCGGCGCAAAACATCGTACACTGTTTCCGTCACCGACCTGCGGTCCTTGGATCCAGCATACCGGCGGCCTCGAAAGAAACCTGCAACAAGATGATCGGCGGGGGCTGCGGCATCGGCAATCTGATCCAGTAATTCGATGGCGGCCTGGATCCGCGCGCCGGGTATCATGGTGCTGTGTGTCCTTTACGAGGGATTCAGGGGATAGTTCGGCGCTTCCCTGGTCAAAGCGACATCATGCACATGACTTTCCCGGAAACCGGCCTGGGTGACCCGGACGAATTCGCACCGCTGGCGCATGGCTTCCAGGCTGCCGTTGCCCGTATAGCCCATCGCCGCGCGCAGCCCGCCGATCAACTGGTGAATGATATTGGCCACTGGGCCCTTATAGGGTACACGGCCTTCCACGCCTTCGGGCACCAGTTTCATGGAATCGCGGATTTCCTCCTGGAAATAGCGATCCGCCGAACCCCGCGCCATGGCCCCCAGCGACCCCATGCCGCGATAGGTTTTATAGGACCGGCCCTGGTACAAAAAGACCTCTCCCGGCGCTTCTTCCGTACCGGCGAGAAGCGAGCCGATCATGGCGCAATTGGCCCCCGCGGCGATGGCCTTGGCGAGATCGCCGGAATATTTGATGCCGCCATCGGCGATCACCGGGATGTCGCTGTTCCGGCAAACTTCCACCGCCTCCATGATGGCAGTCAATTGCGGCATGCCGACGCCGGCGACAATTCGCGTGGTGCAGATCGAACCGGGCCCGATACCCACCTTGACCGCATCGGCGCCAGCGTCCATCAGGGCCTTGGCGCCTTCCGCCGTGGCCACATTGCCGGCTACCAGTTGGGTATAGTTGCTCATTTTTTTGATCTCGTTAACGCTGCTCAACACGCCAGCGGAATGACCGTGGGCCGTATCGACAACGATCAGGTCGGCGCCGGCGTCGATCAAGGCTTCGGTGCGGGCCAGGCCAACAGGGCCGATACCAGTGGCGGCGGCAACCCGCAGGCGGCCCTGTTCATCCTTGGCGGCATTGGGATAAGTGGTGGCCTTTTCCATGTCCTTGACGGTGATCAGGCCGACGCATTTATAGTTTTCATCAACCACCAGCAGTTTCTCAATCCGGAAATGGTGCAATAGGCGCTTGGCCTCGATGCTATCCACGCCGTCACGCACGGTGACCAGGTTTTCATGGGTCATCAATTCCTTGACCGGTTGGCGCTGATCCGTCGCGAAGCGGACATCACGGTTGGTGAGAATGCCGGCCAGGCGGCCCGAACCCTCTTCCACCACCGGAATTCCGGAAATGCCGTGGGACTGCATCAGGCTCAGTGCGTCCGCCAGGCTTTGATCAGGATGAATCGTGACCGGGTTGACCACCATGCCGGCCTCGAATTTTTTCACCCGGCGCACTTCCTCGGCCTGTTCTTCCGCCGTCAGGTTCTTGTGGATCACGCCCATGCCGCCCAACTGCGCCATGGCGATGGCCAGACGATGCTCGGTCACTGTATCCATCGCCGAGGACAGCAGAGGGATGCCCAAGGAAATGGCGCGGGTAACCTGGGTGTGGGTCGTCACCTGATTGGGCAACACAGCGGATGCGGCCGGTCTCAAGAGAACGTCGTCGAATGTCAGCGCCTCGGATATGTTCATATTGCAGTCTGCCTCCAGGGTGTCGGCCGCCAAATTGGGGGGCGCACTATCGCACGCCGGCCAAGACAAAAACAGGACGCATCATGCGCCCTGTCGCAATGGCATCGAGAGCCGGATTTTAGGCGCAAATTCAGCGCAGGGCTATATTGTCGGCAGCGGAACGCCGCCACCCGGGATCGGATGCTAATGGCTTTGACGGTCAGCCTCTGCCTCCGCTTCCATGTCACCTCGCAGCACGGCACCGCGGGCGTCGCCGTACATGGCCGGATAATGTTTCATGAATGAAGTTCGGATTTCATCAAACGGTACGTCAGCGAAGGTGCCATGATCGGTAATATATTCCATGTGCCGGTTGCCCGCCGCGTCAAAGGGATGAAACACCGAGTCGTTACGGCCATCGAACTCCAAAGGCAAGGTGCCAAACTTTTCGCAAAGGCTCAGGTTAAAGGCCGGCGTTGCCTTGACCCATTTGCCCTCCAGATAGATTTCCACATAGCCGTGATAGACGAACAAGTCCGTCTGCATCAATTCGACCATTCGTTTCGAAGCCAGGTGATTTCGCACATCGGCAAAGCCAAGGCGGGCTGGAATGCCAAGGGCCCGGCAGGCTGCCGCCATCAAGGCACCCTTGGTAATGCAAAAGCCGTCGCCCCGTTCCAGTACAGTGCTGCCTTTCATGCCGATTTCGGTCATCTCGACACCATAGGGATCATAGCGGAATTCATCGCGTACGGCGTAATACAGGCGCACGGTCTTTTCCAAATCCGAACCGTTCCCGCCGCCCGCCCGATGGGCAAAGGCGATGACCGCCGCGTTGTCGCTGTCCACAAAAGTCGCAGGCTGAAGGTAAGGTTGAAGGTCCCCGATGGATTTCTCTGGGCTCATGTCGTTGCTTTCCGGCATCATCGGATAGATAAATTTGCTGGTTCGTGCCTTCCTATAACGTAAAATTGCCGCAATGCCTATGTTTCCATCTCGTCGGGCGCCGCCCGATCGCCGCGGTAGCCGGTGGCAACCACATACATCTCGGCCGAACCGGAGCGGGATGCTTCCGGCTTGGCATGACGGACCACGGCAAAATCCCGTTTCATGTTGGCCAGCAGCGCCTGTTCGGCCCCGCCCTGCCACACCTTGGCAACAAAACCACCCCCCGGACGCAACACGGCCTTGGCCAGATCCAGGGCCGCCTCGGCCAGCGCGATAATGCGCAAATGATCCGTGGCCCGATGCCCCGTCGCAGGCGGCGCCATATCGCTCAGAACCAAATCGGCGGGCCCGCCCAAGGCGGCACGTATGGCAACCTCAGTGGCCAGATCGGTAACATCGCCGACCAGCATTTGGGCGCCCGCGACCGCGTCCATTTCGTTGATATCCACCGCTAGAACCTGGCCGTTCGGGCCCAGTGCGTTGAGCAGAACCTGAGTCCAACCGCCGGGCGCCGCGCCCAGATCAACCACCGACAGATCCTTTTTCAACAAGCCGTACTTTTCATCCAGCTGGAGCAGCTTATACGCGGCGCGGGACCGATAACCGTCCTTTTTGGCGGCGATGACGTATGGGTCGTTCAATTGCCGCTGCAGCCAACGGGTGGACGACGTTTTCCGCCGACCCGCCGTGAGTACCCGCACCGTCAAATTTCGCCCCGTGGGCCGGGATTTGCCGCCTCCGCTTTTCCCACTTCCGCTTTTGCCGTTCCGCCCCGAAGTCATATGATCGCGCCACCCGTCGCGCCATTTCCGGGCCGGCCGCTGTCCGAGCGTATCAGTGACAGCAGCAGCCCCTCGCGCACCCCGCGGTCGGCCACCCGCAGTTTCTCGCATGGCCAGGTGCGGCGAATTGCTTCCAGAATAGCGCAGCCAGCAACCACCAGATCGGCCCGGCCACGGCCGATGCACGGGTGGGCGGCCCGCTGTTCGAGGCTCATGCGCCGCAATCGCTCGGCTGCGGACCGGACATCGGCAAACGATAGCCACAGGCCATCGACCTGTTGGCGGTCATATTTCTCCAGTCCAAGATGCACTCCTGACAGGGTGGTCACGGTGCCCGAGGTGCCGATCATCTGCACCCCGCCCCGGCGCATTTTTTCGTTGATCCCATGCGCCGCTTCAAAGGCGTCCATATCCTCGCGCAGGTGCCGCACCAGGGATTCGAACTGTTCGGGGCTGAATTCGCCACCGCCATGGCGTTCCGCGATGCTAACCACGCCAATGGGCAACGATGCCAGGGCGATGGGTTCGATGCCCGTGTCAGGGTGGTGTACAGCCCAAATCAATTCAGTGCTACCGCCACCAATATCGAATACCAGGGCATGGCGCGCTTGCGCTTCCAACAAAGACCTGCAGCCGGCAATTGCCAGGCCGGCTTCTTCCTCGGCGGTGATCGTCTCCAGATACAGGCCGGCTTCCTTGTCCACGCGAGCCAGGAATTCGTCGCAATTCAGCGCCTTGCGGCAGGCCGCGGTGGCGACACAGCGGGCCCGGGTGACCCTGCGCCGGCGCATCTTGTCGGCGCAGATCTTCAGGGCGACGATCGTCCGATCCATGGCCTCCACGGACAAACGCTTGCTGGCTTCGACGCCCTCGCCCAACCGGACGATGCGGGAAAAGGCATCGACCACGCGAAAGCCTTCCACCGATGGGCGGGCGACCAACAGGCGGCAGTTGTTGGTGCCCAGGTCGACGGCGGCATAGATGTGGTCCACCTGCGCAGGCGGCTTCGCAGCCGCCCGGTCTATGTTGTCCCGTATTGACACCGCCGTACTTGCCCCCAACGCGTATAACAATTGCCTCGCCTTAACTTGACCCCTCGACCGGGTCCTGGCAATAGGCGGGGTACCATATGCCGCCAGTTGACATCATGATGGCTGCTTAATAGGTTGCGCCCGGCACCAATGCTCGGTCCCGGAACCCGTGGTGGGGGCTCGTCTAATGGTAGGACAGCGGACTCTGACTCCGTAAGTCCAGGTTCGAATCCTGGGTCCCCAACCACTGCATCTCTATCGCTCGGGGGAGGCGCTGGAGAGGCTGCCGCATAGCGCCATCGCAGAAATCCTGGTTGAGCCGGGTAACAACAGCTCGCCGCTTTTGTGCCCGGTACCCATGGCAGCCTCAGGGCTGGGCGCGCCGATAGCCGAGCCGGTGCATGCATTGGGCATAGAGCCGGTTGCGCAAGACGTTTTCCTGCTGCGACACGGCCTTGCGCGAGGCGGCCGTGGTGTCATGAACCCGGCCGCCCTGGGATGGGTGCAATTCAATTTGCGGCGCCGCCGCACCCTGGTCACCCGATTGCCCTTGCGCCTGGACCGCAGCGTTGCGAAAACAGGCTGCGGTATCCTGTGCGAAAGTATCCTGTTCAAATGCGGTCGCACTGCCGCCCTGCTTGTTCCACACCGGCGCCTGGGCGCAGGCCGCGAGCTGCAACAGAGCAGCCACAGAGAGGGCCATGGGACTGACCGGGCGCATTTACGTTCCTTCGCTATTGCCTGGCTGGGGTCCCAAGTTCGCGATGCAGCATTATGCCATGGACCGGAACCCTGCCGATAGCGGAAATGCCGCGTTACCCTCGCACGGCGGATTGGCCCAGACTGGAGCGGCGGATTAAGAGCCGGGAATTTATCTGTAACGTTTCCGCAAGAATGCCTGTGCTATCATCCCCTCCCGAGGCCGTTTGCCACGATCAATCGAAACAGATATTGATGGGAACAATGAAACCACGCATTCTGCTTATTGTTCATCAACAAACATCCAATCCTGGCCGGGTTGGTCAGATGGTGGAAGAATTTGGCTGTGAACCGGTGATTTGCCGTCATGCCTGCGGCGACCCCCTGCCTGAAAGCATGGATGACTATGCAGGGGCGGTCATTTTTGGCGGCCCCATGAGTGCCAATGACGATCATTTGCCCGCTATTCGCAACGAGTTGGCCTGGCTAGAGGTTCCCTTGCGGTCGGATAAGCCATTTCTGGGCATCTGTTTGGGCGCGCAGATGCTAGCCCGCTATTTGGGAGGTCGGGTCGACACCCATCCCGACGGTTATCACGAAATTGGTTATTACAAGGTCACCGCCTGCCCAGGTGGCAGAGACCTGTTCGATGACGAGCACTATTTCTATCAATGGCATAGTGAAGGATTTACCTTGCCCAGCGGGGTAGAGCATTTGGCGGCCAGCGAATTGTTTCCAAATCAGGCCTTTCGGATCGGCAACGCCTACGGCTTGCAATTTCACCCTGATGTCACGGGTGAGATGATGAAACGATGGAGCAGCAAGGCTGCCCATCGCATGGTTCTGCCCGGCGCCCAGGCACGCAACCTCCAGCACGCCGGTCTTGCCGCCCATGGCGATCGGATTGAAAGCTGGTCCCGGCGTTTCTTCGCCCATTGGCTGGCGCCCGTGCGTGGGCATGCCGCGGCAGAGTCTATAACCATGGCCGGCAGCGACTAGGAAAATTTACAACTATTTCGAGTGGTGAACGCGAACTCCGTAATTGGATCAATTGCTCGAGTTTTGGCATGGCCCGGTGTCGAAGACCTTAGATCCCCAAGCCGGATGATGCGACTCCGGCAGCGGCGATCAGGTCCATTTCATCTGGTTGGAGCGCGCAAACCGGGCACGCGTGCCGTTTGCGGATATTGCTAGCTATTTCAGCGAGCGAAATACTGTCGTAGCATGTGCAGATCGTGATTATTGCTAGGTTATTTTTTTTCCCTGTATGATCGTCGCAACACTGGGTAATATTACGGTGGAACAGGCGCTCGGGGGTCTGGATTGCAACCAGGGGATTGAGGGGATCCAATATGAACCTTACGCGGGCCCACGAAGGACCGTTGCCGGATATGAGTTGCGGGCGGAGACAGTCGCGCGCTTCGGTTCGGATCTGTCGTGAATGCACGGTGCAGACGCGGGCTTTTTGCGCCGTGCTTGATGATGCCGCGCTGGCCCAAATGGAACGGCTCCACACCATTTGTTGTCTCGCCGGTGAAGAAAGCCTTTTTATGGAGGATGATGCCGCCATCGCTTTCTTTACTGTCCTGAAAGGCGCCCTGCGTCTGTCAAAATTGCTGCCTGATGGTCGGCGGCAGATAACCGGATTTGTCCTACCCGGAGAGTTTATCGGTCTTGCCGCCGGGGAAGTCTACGCACACAACGCCGATGCCCTCATGGATACCAGCCTCTGCCGCTTCTCTCTTACGGATTTGGATCGAATCGGCCAGGAAAATCCCGAATTGAATAGCCGCCTTTTGGCCATGACAAATTCCAACCTGAGCCTGGCCCAAGATCATATGCTGTTGTTGGGCCGCATGAACGCGCTGGAAAAAACCGCGAACTTCCTTTGCAGCCTGAGAACAAGGGTCGCCGCCGCGGATCAACCAATCGATCCATTGGTGCTGCCCATGTGCCGTGCGGATATCGCGGACTATCTGGGCTTGACCATCGAGACCGTCAGCCGCACATTAACTCGGTTAAAGGCAAACAATATTATTTCACTGCCGGAACATAATTTGGTTCGAATCAATGACATCGCAGCATTGACCCAGCTGGCCGAAGGTTGATACCCGTCCGATCCGCCGCTGCATTTGCCTGAGGCCGATGCGAAAGCCGGGTTATACTGCCTTGCGCTGATTGGCCCATAGAGATTGTCGCAAGGTAACTTATCGGTGGCACAGCGGAAATTAGCCGATGAAGATATACCGGTCTGGGCTTGGCTGTGGCTGCCCGTTGCCGCCATTGGAATTGAGCTCGGTTTCCGCATAGCCAACGAACCTTTGTACCGCCGTTTGTGGGACAGCGAACTGGGGCCGGTTGAAACCGGCACCGTTTTGGTTTTGCTGTTTGGCATCGTCGCCGGTTTGTGTGCCCTGCGCCATTGCACCCGGCTGCCGGCTGCTTGGCTGAGAGGTTGGTTGGTCCTGATTATCCTGGGCAGCGTTTATTTCTGTGGTGAAGAAGCGTCGTGGGGTCAGCACTGGCTGGGCTGGGAAACGTCTGCAGAGTTCATGAATCTGAATGATCAAGGGGAAACAAACCTGCACAACACTTCCGCCTGGCTGGATCAGAAACCGCGATTGCTGCTGGAACTGGGGGTGTTGAGCGGCGGTCTGCTGTATCCGTTTTTTATGTGGCTGCGGCGCCGGCCACGGTCCATCGACCCGCACGATTTGCAATACTGGTTTTGGCCCGGTCAACGATTGCTGCCGACCGCCATTCTTGCCCTTGCCATCGGTCTGCCGCAGCGTCTGGAAAAATGGTTCGGCTGGCCGATACCCTGGCCTCTCGACATTCGCGCCAGCGAAACCCAGGAATTCTATTTCGGCCTTTTCCTGGCGCTTTACCTCTGGTCCTATCAGCGGCGCCTGAAGACGCGCGATCGTGCGCAACGAACATGACATCCTTGCACTGATCGCCGCTGATCGGTGGATGATGTCAGTGCTGGCCGCTGCGTGGCGCCTCGAACTGCCCGATTGCTGGATTGGCGCAGGTTTTGTCCGGCGCAAGGTCTGGGATTATTTGCATGGTTTTACCCAGGACACGCCCTTGGACGACATTGATGTGTTGTACTTTCAGGCGGAAGATACCAGCCGGACCGGCGAACAAGCCATAGAAGAACGCCTGCACGGGGCCATGCCCGGCCAACCCTGGTCAGCAAAAAATCAGGCCCGGATGCATCTGCGCAACGGCGATCGGCCATATACCGGCACCATTGATGCCATGCGCCATTGGCTGGAAACTCCAACCTGCATCGCTGTTCGCATGCGTGCGGACAAAAACACGGTCGGGGCCGCCGGCGGCGGCACGGACGGGGAACTGGAGTTGGCCGCCCCTTATGGTATCGATGATTTACTGCATCTGATCGTGCGGCCGACACCGGCCGGCCAGCGGCGCGCACAGGCCTATCGGGCGCGACTGGAAAATAAGCAATGGCTGAAAAATTGGCCTAAAACGCACGTTATTTGGCCTTAATGAACCATTAACCCAGCTTTCACATGGTTAACATGCTTGACCTGAACCTGAACGGAATATAGTTTGTGTGACCATGATGCGATCTGCCCGCATAGCAGGCCTTGCCCTGCGACTTAGCAACCCGGCCCTTGAGGGGCGCCGGGATGCCGCGCTGTTTGTGCGCACGCTAAGGGACCACGCGTCACCTACAGATCAGCAAGACTGAATTAAAGTACATCTGTCACTATTAAAAATCCGCCCGTTGGCCAGTGCCGCGGCGCCGTTTTGTTATTTCGCAAGTGTCATTTGCGAAATTTGCAAAGCAAGATGGGCGCGCGATGGGATCCGATGCCGGCCGGGCGGCATCCCGTTAAGGAGCGAACATTATGAATACCATGGCTTTCCACAAATACCATGCCTTCCCACCCATTGACTTGCCGAACCGTCAATGGCCCAGCCAAATCATCGACAAGGCCCCAATCTGGTGCTCGGTCGATTTGAGGGACGGCAATCAGGCCTTGATTGAACCCATGGGCCGGCAGAAAAAACTGCATTTCTTCGACCATCTGGTCAAGCTGGGTTTTAAGGAAATCGAGGTCGGCTTCCCTGCGGCTTCCGATACCGACTATGACTTCGCCCGACATATCATCGAAAACGGCCTGGTGCCTGACGATGTCTTCATTCAGGTGCTGACCCAGTCCCGTCCTGAACTGATTGAACGGACCTTCGAGGCCATACAGGGCTGCAAGAACGCGATCATCCATCTGTACAATTCCACATCGGAATTGCAGCGCCGGGTGGTCTTCGCCCAGGACCGGGACGGCGTGAAAAAGATCGCCACGGACGGAGCCGGCTGGATAAAGGAGAAAATTCCGCAATTGCAGGCCGGCGGCACCAATGTACGCCTGGAATATTCACCGGAAAGCTTCACCGGAACGGAACTGGACTATGCCCTGGATGTTTGCCATTCAGTGATGGATATTTGGCAGCCGACGGCTGAAAATCCAGTGATTTTCAATCTGCCCGCAACGGTGGAAATGGCCTCACCCAATTATTGCGCCGATCAGATTGAATGGATGCACCGTCATTTCAAGGATCGGGAAACGGTCATTTTGTCCCTGCATCCGCATAACGACCGGGGTACCGCCGTTGCCGCCACTGAATTATGCCTGATGGCCGGCGCCCAGCGGGTTGAAGGTACCTTATTTGGCAATGGCGAACGCACTGGCAACGTGGATGTAATTACCATGGCCCTGAACATCTTCAGTCAAGGCGTGGACCCAAAACTGGACTTTACCAACATCCAGGACTCCATTGAGGTTTCGGAGCATTGCACCCAGTTGCCCGTACCCGCACGCCATCCCTACGCCGGCGAACTGGTTTACACGGCGTTTTCCGGCTCGCACCAGGACGCCATCAAAAAGGGCATGGCGGCCCAAAAGACCTCCAACGATCCCCATTGGGAAGTACCCTACCTGCCCATCGATCCCATGGACGTTGGCCGCTCATACGAGGCGATCATTCGGGTCAACAGCCAATCCGGCAAAGGCGGGGTGGCCTATATTCTGGATACGGAATTCGGCATTGACATGCCCCGGGACATGCAAATCGAATTTTCGAGAGTGATCCAGAACATCAGCGATCAGACCGGCAAGGAAATTACGGCGGAACAAATCTGGCTGACCTTCAAGGAAGCCTACCTGGACACCGCGGAACCGATTGAACTGATCGACTATAGGATGAATTCCACCGCCGACTCGTCGGATGTCATCATGTGCACGGCCACCGTCCGCGCCTATGGCGAGGTGCGCGATATTGTCGGCCGGGGCGACGGCCCCATAGACGCCTTTTTCAGCGCCTTGAAGCAACATTGCGGCGTTCAGGCCACCTTTCTGGACTATACCCAGCGGGCCATGGGCGCGGGCTCCGACGTGGAGGCGGTCTGCTTCATAAAGCTGGAGGGCGAGGACGGTCAGACGGCTCACGGCGTGGGCGTGCACCCCAATACCAACAGCGCCTCGTTGCGGGCTATCGTCTCGGCCGTCAATCGGTTGGCAACTCAATAGGCGCGGCATATCCAAATTCAAGCCGGCGGGCGCGTTCCGCAACCGTTCGCCGGCTTGACACGTACCGCTGTTACGCCTAAAACCCGCCGCGATCCAGGCTGGCACGAATTATTGATCCGCGGCCCGGTTTTGCGTGCAAAATTGCGTAGAATTTTGTCAAACCATTGTTGGCATTTTGATGGAACGGTGACGGTGCTATGTTCGATAGCCTGACAGACCGTCTAGGTACGGTTTTCGACAAGCTGACCCGGCGCGGCGCGCTGAGCGAGGCGGATGTCGACGCGGCCCTGCGCGAAGTGCGCCAGGCGCTGTTGGAGGCCGATGTCGCCTTGCCCGTGGCCCGTAATTTCATTGCCAAGGTGCGCGAACGCGCGGTCGGCCAGGAAGTTGTCAAAAGCGTCTCGCCCGGCCACATGGTCGTCAAGATCGTTCACGATACCCTGGTCGACACCCTGGGCAGCGAAAGCGTGGAGATCAATCTGAACGCCGTGCCCCCGGCGCCCATCCTGATGGTCGGCCTGCAGGGATCGGGTAAAACCACGACCACCGCCAAGCTGGCCAAGCGATTGGTGGAACGGGACAAGAAAAAAGTCCTGATGGCTTCGCTGGACACCCGGCGTCCGGCAGCCATGGAACAGCTCAAGATCCTGGGCGAGCAGATCAATGTGCCGACGCTGCCCATCGTCGAAGGCCAAAATCCCAAAGATATCGCCAAGCGCGCCATGCAGTCGGCGCGTTTGCAGGGCTTTGACGTGGTGATCCTGGATACCGCCGGCCGCATGCACATGGACGAGGCCCTGATGGCCGAAGTGCAGGCGGTGCGCGATGTATGCCAACCGGTGGAAACGCTGCTGGTGGCCGACAGCCTGACCGGCCAGGATGCGGTCAATGTCGCGGAACAATTCAACAAGCGTCTGAGCCTGACCGGCATTGTCCTGACCAGGGTTGATGGGGATGGTCGCGGCGGCGCCGCGCTATCCATGCGCGCGGTTACTGGCTGCCCGATCAAACTACTGGGCGTCGGCGAAAAGCTGGACGAACTGGAAGCCTTTCACCCCGACCGGATCGCCGGCCGCATCCTCGGCATGGGCGATGTGGTCAGCCTGGTGGAGCGCGCCAGCGAAAGCATCGACCAGCAGGAAGCGGAAAAGCTGGCCAAAAAGGTGCAAAAAGGCCAGTTCGACCTGAACGATCTGCTGGAGCAATTGCGGCAGATTTCCAAGATGGGCGGCCTGGATGGCCTGATGGCCATGCTGCCCGGCGTCGGCAAGATAAAAAAACAGATGGCCGAGGCCAAGATCGATCCAAAGCTGCTAAAGCGCCAGGAAGCGATCATTCTGTCCATGACGGCGCAGGAACGGCTGCAGCCAAAATTGATCCATGCCAGCCGCAAGAAACGCATTGCCGCCGGTTCAGGCACCTCGGTGCAGGAAATCAACCGCCTGATGAAGCAGTTCAAGCAAATGTCAGGCATGATGAAAAAGGTTTCCAAGCTGGGCAAGAAGGGCATGATGCGCCAGGGTCTAGCGGGTTTGGGCGGTCCAGGTGGCGCGATGCAAGGGATGCCCGGCATGCCGGGTCAAATCCCGCCCCGGTAATTTGGCGTGAAATTGGCAGTAATGAGATTTGACCGGAACAGAGTTTGAGTTAGAAATAGGAACATACGGATGGCATTGAAAATTCGACTGGCCCGCGGCGGGGCGAAAAAGCGGCCGCACTATCGTATTGTAGTGGCGGATTCACGCAGGCCGCGCGATGGCCGCTTTATTGAACGGTTGGGCACCTACAATCCCTTGCTGGAAAAGGGCAGTGAGGAACGGGTGGTCCTGAAAAGCGACCGCATCCGTTATTGGCTGGACCAGGGCGCCCTGCCAACGGACCGGGTGGCGCAATTCCTCGGCAAGGCCGAGATCATCCCCATGCCCAAACAGCGGAACAATCCTGAAAAGGCCAAGCCCAAGGCCAAGGCGCAAGAGCGCGTGGCCGCGACGGCAGCCGCCGCCGAAGCCGCCGTCGCGAAGGCTGCTGAGGCACCAGCCGAAGAAGTGGCGGCTGAAGAGGCCCCCAACGAAGCTTAAAGACGAAGACGGGTCTGGTGCTGGCGGATGTCCGACGAACGCCTGCTGTTAGGTGAAATTGTCGCGGCCCACGGCATCAGGGGCCTGGTGAAAGTGCGCTGCTATACCGAGGCGCCGGCGGATATCGTGTCCTACGGTCCGCTGCGCGACGGGGCTGGAACGGTCGTGAACCTATCAGTGCGGGGACCGGCCAAAGGCGGCGTATTGGCGGCGGTGCCGGGCGTAAACGACCGCAATGGGGCGGAAGCATTAAAGGGCACCAAGCTTTTTGTGGCGCGCGACGTGCTACCGACGTTGCCTTCCGGCGGAGAGGAGTATTATTACGCCGATCTGATTGGGCTGACGGCGGAACTGGTCGATGGCACGGCCTTTGGTACGGTTAAGGCGATGCACGATTTTGGCGCCGGCGATGTGCTGGAACTGTCCCCCGACAGTTCGGGCCACGGGCCACGGGAGACCGTCATGATACCGTTCAATCGTCAGGCGGTGCCGGCAATCGACCTCGCCAACCGGCGTTTGGTCATTGCCACGCCAGATGAAGGTGGCGACGATGACGATAACGACCACGGCGGCGACGGCGGCGACGACAATGGGGGCAAATGACCATGAAAGCTGGTCGGCGACGGTCCTGACCCTGTTTCCGGAAATGTTTCCGGGTCCCCTGGGTCACAGTCTAGCCGGCAAAGCCTTGAAAAATGGGCTGTGGCAGTTGGAAACGGTGGACATTCGCGACTTTGCACGCGATAAACACCGCTCCGTGGACGACGCGCCATTTGGCGGCGGCCCGGGTATGGTTATGCGGCCCGATATATTGGCCGGTGCGGTGGATCATGTACGCGCCGGTTTGGCGTCGAAGACTACGGCACGGGTGATATACTTGAGCCCCCGCGGGCGGTGCCTGGACCAGGCGCTGGCGCGGGAATTAGCGGTTCAGGACGGTGTTGTGCTGGTCTGCGGACGATTTGAAGGGGTTGATCAACGGGCCCTGGAGGGACGCGGAATAGAGGAAGTCAGCGTCGGCGACTACGTCCTGTCGGGGGGCGAGACGGCGGCGCTGATATTGTTGGACGCGGTGGTACGGCTGTTGCCAGGTGTCATTGGCGATGCCGCTGCGTTGGAAGAAGAAAGTTTTGCTCAAGGGTTATTGGAGCATCCCCAATATACCCGGCCCCAAATTTGGGAAGGGCAGGAGGTGCCGGCGGTCCTAACTTCCGGCCACCACGAGAAAATCAGGGCTTGGCGGTTAGCGCAGGCCGAGGAATTGACCAGAGAGCGGCGGCCGGACCTATGGGAACGGTACCTCCGCTCCATTAAATCGCGAGGCTAGTGCGATGAATTTGCTGCAGAAGTTTGAAGACGGCCAATTGCAGGCCCGAAAAGCGGAATATGATGTCCCGAAATTCGCCCCGGGCGATAGCCTTCGCGTCAACGTCAAGGTGATCGAGGGAACGCGCGAGCGGGTGCAGGCCTTCGAAGGGGTCTGCATTGCGATCAAGCGGGACGGGATCAATTCCTCGTTTACGGTGCGCAAGATTTCCTATGGCGAGGGGGTCGAGCGGGTCTTTCCCATGTATTCACCGCGTATTGATTCCATCGACGTGATACGCCGTGGCCGGGTGCGCCGGGCCAAGTTGTATTATCTGCGCGGCCTGCGGGGCAAACGGGCCCGCATCGCCGAAAAGCAGGATCATCGCCGCACCGGCCGCGCCAAGGGCGAGAGCAAGAACAGGGACCAGGCGGCCGGCAAGACGGCGCCTGCGGCCGAATAGGGTTTCCAACCGAGGCGCGGCTTGGCAAGGGCCGGCCGCGCGCGGTTTATCGGGCGGCGTTGTTATTGGGCGGACTTGATTTTGGTGGCGCCCATATCTGAAAGGATTGGGTGGGATGCCTGCTGAAAATACCGGCGCAAAGACACAGGGCGCAAAGACACAGGGCGCAAAGACACAGGGCGCAAAGACACTATACGACAAAATTTGGGACGCCCATCTGGTGGACCAGCAGGATGACGGCTCCTGCATCATCTATGTGGACCGCCATCTGGTGCACGAAGTCACCAGCCCCCAGGCGTTTGAAGGTCTGCGCGCCGCCGGGCGCAAGGTGCATCGCCGGGACGCCACGCTGGCGGTCGCCGATCACAATGTCCCCACGGCCAACCGCGAGCAAGGCATCGATAATCCCGAAAGCCGGCTGCAGGTCGATACCCTGGTCCGCAATGTCGAGGCGTTTGACGTCCCCTATTTTCCGGTGGACGATATTCGCCAGGGCATCGTGCATATCATCGGCCCGGAACAGGGCTTCACCCAGCCAGGCATGATTATCGTCTGCGGTGACAGCCACACCGCCACCCATGGCGCCTTCGGCGCCCTGGCCTTTGGCATTGGCACTTCGGAAGTGGAACATGTTCTGGCCACCCAGACCCTGATCCAGCAGGCGTCCAAGAACATGCGCATCGATGTCACCGGCAACCTGCCCGTGGGTTGCTCGGGCAAGGATCTGATCCTGGCCATTATCCGGAAAATCGGCACCGCGGGCGGCACCGGCTGTGTGGTGGAATACACCGGCGATGCGGTCCGCGCCCTGTCCATGGAAGGCCGCATGACGGTCTGCAACATGTCCATCGAGGGCGGCGCCAGGGCCGGTCTGATCGCGGCCGACGAAACCACCTTCGCATATATGAAGGGCCGCGCCTTGGGACCGAAGGCGGGCCAGTACGAGGCGGCGGTAAAATACTGGAAAACCTTCCATACCGATCCCGGCGCCGCATTTGACATCGACGTATCCCTGGATGTCGCCAGTCTGGTGCCCCAGGTCACCTGGGGCACCAGCCCGGAAAACGGCGCGGACATTACCGGCAGCGTCCCCCTGTTGGATCAGGCCCGTGACGACGACCAGCGGGCCGCCTGGCAACGTTCGTTGGAATATATGGATCTGCAACCGGGCACGGCCATGACCGACATTGCCATCGACAAGGCCTTCATTGGCTCGTGCACCAATGGCCGGATCGAAGATATCCGCGCGGCGGCGGCCATTGCCAAGGGGCGCAAGGTGGCGGCCGGCATCCATGCCCTGGTGGTGCCGGGTTCCGGCCTGGTCAGGCTCCAGGCGGAGGAAGAGGGCCTGGACAAGATATTGCTCGAAGCCGGTTTTGATTGGCGTTATGCGGGCTGTTCCATGTGTCTCGCCATGAACGCCGACCGGTTGGAACCGGGCGAGCGTTGTGCCTCCACCTCGAACCGGAACTTCGAGGGGCGCCAGGGTTTCGGCGGACGGACCCATCTGGTCAGTCCCGCCATGGCCGCGGCGGCGGCGATTGCCGGCCATCTGATCGACGTGCGCGAGATGCTGTAAGGCCGGACTCTGAAAAGGATCACGAGGAAATGGAAAAATTCAAAACCGTCAGCGGTGTTGCCGCGCCCATGCGCGGCATCAATATCGATACGGACAAGATTATCCCCAAGCAGTACCTGAAAACCATCGAGCGGGCCGGTCTGGGCAAACATCTGTTCGCGGAAATGCGCTACAACGAAGATGGCGGCGAGAAGCCGGATTTCGTGCTGAACCAGCCGGCCTACCGCGAAGCCCAGATCCTGATCGCCGGGGATAATTTCGGCTGTGGTTCGTCCCGTGAACATGCCCCCTGGGCGATCAAGGATTTTGGCATCCGCTGCGTGATTTCCACATCGTTCGCCGATATTTTCTATAACAATTGTTTCAAGAACGGCATCCTGCCGATCAAGGTGACGCCGGAACAGCTTGAACTGTTGTTCGACGACGCCGACCGGGGCGCCAACGCGACCCTTACCGTGGATTTGGCGACACAGGAAATTCACGGCCCCGATGGCGGCGTCGTCCATTTCGAGATGGATCCCTTCCGCAAACAATGCCTGTTGGAGGGTCTGGACGATATCGGCCAGACAATGCAACGCAAGGGCCGCATTGATACCTTTGAGGAACAACAAAAGGCTCAGCAGCCCTGGCTGTATGGCCACCCGGCGGAATAGCCAACGCCGCGCGGACAATCGTTGCGATAATTCCACCAGAGAACCAATTCCATCAGATAACGCGAGCGGACATAGACATGGCCTCCAATAAGAACTTGCTGATCCTGCCCGGCGACGGCATCGGCCCCGAAGTAATGCGCGAAGTGCGCCGCGTGATCGATTGGATGGACCGCCGGCGCGCGGTGACCTTTGATATCTCGGAGGGTCTGGTCGGCGGTTGCGCCATCGACGCCCACGGCACGCCCTTGACCGATGAAACCATGGCGGACGCCATGGCGGCGGACGCGGTGCTGCTGGGTGCGGTCGGCGGCCCGAAGTGGGACGATCTGCCGTTCGAGCAGAAGCCCGAGCGCGGCCTGCTGCGCCTGCGCAAGGAAATGGATCTGTTCGCCAACCTGCGCCCGGCCATCTGTTTCGATGCCCTGGTCGATGCCTCCACCCTGAAGCCGGAGATCATCTCGGGCCTGGATATTCTGATTATCCGCGAGTTGACCGGCGGGGTTTATTTTGGCGAGCCACGGGGCATCGAAACCCTGCCTGACGGCCAACGCCGGGGCTTCAATACCCAGACCTATACCACCTCGGAAATCCGCCGGGTCGCGGTGCTGGCGTTCGAGCTGGCGCGCAAGCGGGGCAACAAGGTCTGCTCCGTGGAGAAAGCCAACGTCATGGAATCCGGCGTTCTGTGGCGCGATGAAGTGACCAAGCTGCATGGCGAATCCTTCCCGGACGTGGCATTGAGCCACATGTACGCGGATAATTGCTCCATGCAATTGGTGCGCGACCCAAAGCAGTTTGACGTCATCGTCACCGACAACCTGTTTGGCGATATGCTGTCGGATACCGCCGCCATGCTGACCGGCTCGCTTGGCATGCTGCCTTCGGCCTCGTTGGGCGCGGTGGATGCCACGGGCAGTCGCAAGGCATTGTACGAGCCGGTGCATGGCAGCGCGCCGGACATCGCCGGGCGGGAACTCGCCAACCCCATCGCCACGTTGCTGAGTTTCGCGATGAACCTGCGCTATTCCTTCGATCTGGCCGAAGATGCGGATCTGATCCAGCAGGCGGTGGAAAACGTCCTGGCGGGCGGTCTGCGCACGGCGGACATCATGCAGCCGGGCAAGGCCAAGGTCTCGACCGGCGTGATGGGCGAAAGCCTGCTGCGCGAACTGGACAAACTGGCCGCCTGACCGCAGGCCCGGCAGCCTGGCCCCGGCCGAAATGTCGCGCGGGACATGCCGGGCAGGCGGGACGTGGACCGGTAAATCGGTGCCCGTTTTTGCTTTTTCGGCCGCCTGTATCGCCGGCGCCAATACGGCACCATGATCTGGTCGTAACCACAAAGGTTTAACAAATACGGTTAACATAAATTCCCTAATTTCCAGGTTTTAGGTCGTTTTTTCTACGTTATTTCAATAAGTTACTACGTCTTGAGTGCCTGTGCCTAGTCCAATTGGGTTGCCGGAAATTAGGCATCGTTACCAATTAACTGTGTCAATGACACATACAGATGTCCGGTTTTTGTAGCACATTAAATGTCCGCTTTTATTTGCTAGGCCT
>JAQBYC010000219.1 GCA_027623205.1 Pseudomonadota bacterium
CGGACATTTAATGTGCTACAAAAACCGGACATCTGTATGTGTCATTGACAGGACCATTGGTACAGCTTATCGACCGACCGGCAAGGGGGATGAAGCAGACTAGGCTGCAAAAAAAAGGGCCACCGCATGCCATGAAGAATGCGGTGGCCCCGAGGCTAGGTATCCGTGGTTCGTCGCCGGACGGCCTGCTTGGGGGGCGGGAAATCCGGAAGGTACGCTGTTACCGATACGCTGCGCTTACTGACACGACACGAATTGGGCTTTACTCCGCCGCTTCTGCCGCCCGGGTGGCTTCGCCGGCATGGAACTGTTCGGATTCGGTGGAACCGGTCAACGCCGTGGTCGACGAGGTGCCGCCCATGACAGTCTGGTTGACCAGATCAAAGTAACCGGTGCCGACTTCGCGCTGGTGACGGGTGGCGCTGTAGCCGGACGCTTCCGAAGCGAATTCGGCATTCTGCAATTCCGAATAGGCTGCCATTCCGCGATCCCGGTAGCCCTGGGCCAGTTCGAACATGGAATGGTTCAGGCTGTGGAAACCCGCCAGGGTGACGAACTGATACTTGTAGCCCATGGCGCCGATCTCGCGCTGGAAGCGGGCGATATCTGCCTGATCCAAGTTGGCCGACCAGTTGAACGAGGGCGAGCAGTTGTAGGACAGCATCTTGTTGGGGAATTCCCTGCGGATCGCCTCGGCGAAGGTCCTGGCCTGTTCCAGGTCCGGGGTAGAAGTTTCCATCCACAACAGATCCGCATAGGGGGCGTAGGCCAGACCGCGGGCGATGCAGCGCCGCATGCTTTCGCCTTCGCTTTCCTTATGGCGGTAAAAACCTTCCGCCGTGCGCTCGCCGGTGATGTAATCCTGGTCGCGCGGGTCGATGTCCGAGGTCAGCAGCTTGGCGCTGTCGGCATCGGTGCGGGCTAAAATCAAGGTCGGCACGGCCATGATGTCCGCCGCCAGTCGGGCTGCCTTCAGGTTGGCGATGTGCTGTTGCGTTGGGATCAATACCTTGCCACCCATATGGCCGCACTTCTTCTCGGACGCCAGTTGGTCCTCGAAATGGACGCCGGCGGCGCCTGCTTCGATATACGCCTTCATAATCTCGAAAGCGTTCAACACGCCGCCGAAACCGGCTTCGGCATCCGCGACGATGGGGGCGAACCAGTCAATATCACCTTCGCCTTCCATGGTTTGGATCTGATCGGCGCGTTGCAGGGTCTTGTTGATGCGCCTGGCCAATTCGGGACCGCTGTCCGCGGGATAGAGGCTCTGATCCGGGTACATGGCGCCGGCGTTATTGGAATCCGCGGCCACCTGCCAACCCGACAAATAGATTGCCTTCAGGCCCGCGCGGACCATCTGCATGGCCTGGTTGCCGGTCATGGCGCCCAGGGAGGGCAGGTAGTCCTCGGTTTGCAGTAGTTTCCACAGCTTGTCGGCACCGTTGCGGGCCAATGTGTACTCTACCTTGACAGAGCCCTGAAGTTTTTTCACATCTTCAACACTGTAATCACGTTGGATGCCGTCGTAACGGCCGTCCGGGGCGGAAACCAGTTGTTCGATCGTCTCTGTCATGGGTTGTCTCCTGCTACTCTGCTATGAAAATATTCAGCATTTGTAAGGGTTTTGATCTCAATGGATCGCCCTCGACGCCGGTATGCGGAATTGAGAGACCAAAGGCAAATGGATAAGTGTTATTTTGCAAATTTTGCAAATTTTACTATTGAAAAAATGTAATTTTTGTAAATAATGTAAGCGTTGGGAAAGCATCGGAGCGGCCAATGTCGGTTGAGAAGAAAGTCATGCTGGGCCATAAGGTACGGCGCTTTCGCCAGGAGCAAGATCTAAGCCAGACGGATATGGCGAAAATGCTGGAGATCTCAGCCAGTTATCTCAATCTGATCGAACACAACCAGCGCCCCGTCACCGTGCCATTGCTGTTCCGCCTGGGTCAGGTTTTTCAAATCGATCTGCGGGACTTCGCCGAGGACGAGGCGGCGGCGCTGGCCGCGGGCCTGCGGGAGGTGTTTTCGGATCCGCTGTTCGAAGGGGCGAAAATTCGGGAGCAGGAAATCCGCGAAGTGGCGGAAGTATCGCCGGCTGCGAGCCAGGCGGTGATCAACCTGTACAAGATCTATGCCGAGATGCGCGAGGATACGCAGGCGCTGGTTGAGCGTTTGGCGGATCCAAACAAGGTACAGGGCCTCGATGCCCAGGTCTTTCCCGTCGAAGAGGTGCGGGATTTTCAGCAATCTCAGTCTAATCATTTTCCGGAACTGGAAACCGCGGCCGAGGCCCTGTGGCAGGATGCGGCGCTGGAGGCCGGAGATCTTTTCCAGGGATTGGCCAGGCATCTGGAGGCGGTGCACGGCATCGGCGCCAAGGTCATGCCTGTCGATATCATGGGCGAGACCTTGCGCCGCTATGATTTCCACCGCCGGCGGGTGCTGTTGTCCGAAATGCTGCCGCCATCCGGGCGAAACTTCCAATTGGCCGTGCAATTGGCGTTGTCCAGCCAAGGGGAACTGCTGGATCGACTGGTGGCCAAGGCCAATTTGTCTTCCCCCGATGCCCAAAAATTGTGCCGCATCAGTCTGGCAGGATCCTTCGCCGGTGCGCTGCTTATGCCCTATGACGCCTTTCTGACCTCGGCCAAGGAATTGCGTTATGATCTGGAAATATTGCAGAACCGCTTTGGCGTCAGTTTTGAACAGGTCTGTCATCGCCTGACAACCCTGCAACGTCAGGGATCGCGGGGCGTCCCGTTCTTTTTCATCCGCATCGACAACGCGGGAAATATCTCGAAACGGCTCAGTGGCGCCGGCTTCCATTTCGCCCGGTTCGGGGGCACCTGCCCCCGCTGGATTATTCACGACGCGTTTCGCGCGCCGGGCACGATCCATACCCAACAGGCCAGCATGCCGGATGGCAGCACCTTTTTGACGATTGCCCGCACCGTGGATCCAATTCTAGGCGGGCATCATGGCCGCCAGCCGCGCCTTGCCGTGGCCGTGGGCTGCGATATGGGCCAGGCCAGGCATCTGGTTTATGGCGATGGCATGGATCTCAAAAACAAGCAGGCGGCGACCGATGTGGGGGTTTCCTGCCGGGTCTGTGAACGGCTTGACTGCGGCCAGCGGGCTCACCCGCCGCTGAACCATCGTCTGCGCCTGGATGAAAACGTCCGCCGCATCGCGCCCTTTGCCATCGCGCCCAATTAGATCGTTGCCAAAATCGGCCTTCGCTCGGCGTGACGTCCTTTGAATCGCGCTGGAATGCGCGGCCTTTTGTCGCAATCGGCAATTATTGATTCAGATCAAGGAATCTTGCCTATCCGGTTGTTACCCACACCTACTAAATGTAGGGTGGGTCCATTCTCCGGAGTAGAG
>JAQBYC010000220.1 GCA_027623205.1 Pseudomonadota bacterium
CGGCGGCAGCCGTAAGATCCATTGGCGACTGAGCCGCCGCTGGATCCGTTTCCCGCTGGGTGATCTGGCCACACCCAACCAGTATGGGAATTCGGCTCTCGTCCATGGGGACTTCCTAATCTGTAAAAATTACACCCGGATTAACGGATATGGGCTTCGGCAATGGCCTTGATGCCATCGATGCCATCACCGCCCAATATGGTGACGACGCGCGCGATACCCAGATCGGACAGCGCCTTCAGGGACTCGGTCCCGCCTTTGGGGGCCCACATGACGGTCAATTCAATCTCGTCATAGTTGCGCCCCTCGGCCTCGCAGGCGGCGCGCAGGTCAGACAGCATGGGCGGCAGATCATCAATGCCGGCACCGGGGATAAACCAGCCGTCGCCATGCTTGGCAATACGTTCATAAATCCTGCCCGCCTTGCCGCCCATGATGATGGGGATGGAGGGCCTTTGTACGGGCCGGGGATAGCTCTTGAAACCGTGCCAGGACAGGAAGTCGCTTTCATGTTCGACCACATCGCCGGCCCAGACCTTTTTCATGGCCACCATGTAGTCATCAAACCGGGCGCCGCGCCGCTCGTACGGCACCCCCATGGCCTTGAATTCCTCCCGCAACCAGCCGATCCCCGCGCCTAGCATGAAACGTCCGCCCGATAGGAAATCCAGACTGGCGGCCTGTTTCGCCAGTAGCAGTGGATTGGTTTGCGAGACGATATTGACCCCCGTGGCCAGGCGGATGGTTTTGGTCTGTGCCGCGATGGCGGTCAGAGCGATCAGCGGATCGACGAACGGAGTCTCGGGCGCCGCGCCCATTTTGCCGGTTTTGTTGTAGGGATATTGGGAATCGTAATTGACCGGCACGATGACGTGTTCGAAGGTCCATACGCTTTCGAACCCAGCCTCTTCCGCCGTCTGCGCCGTGGTAATCATTTGTTCCGGCGAGGCAACGCCGATGTTGATAGGTACCAATCCGAATTTCATGACATCTCCTATCGCGGAATAATTTCAAGGCAAACTAGCAGGCCCAGAGATGGCTGCATAGTTGGCTTCATAGTTGGCGAAAGAGATCAATTCGTCAGGGTCCGGCGGCATAACCTGATTGACCGGCCTTGCGTTCGTCATGGAGCGACCTTCATTAAGCCGCTTGGGGGGAAGTTTCCGTCGATCGAAATCAGGTTTACCAGATAACCGAAGCAATTTTCAATCAATCGGAGTCGCTCTCGCGACTTTCGTAATTGGTTCAATTGCTTTCATTTCAAAGAGTCTGAGCATGTTTTAAGAAAACATGCGCTAGGCCGCGCATTTAACGCATTCGGTGGCGTAGGGCAAAACCTCTAACCTTGCCGGGTTGATGTCGCTGCCGCATTTTGTGCATTCACCGTAGCTGCCCGCATCGATACGCGCGATCGCCGCCTTGATATGTTGCGCTTCCAATATCGCCGAATGTTCCAGTGCGCTCGCAACTTCGGCCCCTTCCATCTGTGTCGCCTGTTCGGCGAAGTCCGCATCCAAGGGCTCTCTTAGGCCACTCTCAAAAACATCCACCCGGTGCCCCAGCTCCTCCAGCCGCGCAATGAGATTTTTCCGTAGGTTTGCAAGATCGGACATCGAAACTTTCCTTTACTACCGCCTGGAAGAAAATGTAGCTGGTATTACCGCCTGGTAGCAAATGTAGCTGGCAGACGCCCCGTTGCCAGATTCAATTGGCTTTCAGGGTCTTGATATAGGCGACAAGGTCGCCGATCTGTTTTTTGCTCAGGCTTAGCGTGAGCATGGGTGGGTGCGGATCGGTGAGCCATGCCGTCATGCTAACGTTCGACTTGGTAGGGTCGTTGGCGATCTCGGTGAAAGGCGGCCCAACATCGGTGGCCCGTTCCTGATCCAACGCGACCACATGGCATTGTGCACACCAAATTCGTGCCAACGCACGCCCTGTTTCGGCGTCTCCGGAAGAGGCCGGACCAGACGCCAATGGCAAGCTGCCGGCCAGCACAATGAATCCTAAAGCATGTTTCCTTAAAACATGCCCGGATTTTTTAAGGATAGAGCAATTGAACCAATTACTTAAGTCGCGAGAGCGACTCGGATTATTGGAAAATTGCTCTAGATGCCAGTTCATCAGCAGTCCTTCACTTCGGGAATCGCCATTCATCGGTCTTGGGCCAATCGCCCGAATCCCAATACGCCTCGTCGATGAACCAGTCCCGGAGCAGATCTGGAACCTCATCGATCGAGAAGCCCCTTTGCGCGGACCGACTGGAGACGAATGCGGCAAGATCGCCGATCTCGCCACCGCTCAATTCGATCCGGTAGCCAAGCTCGAGCGATTGCAGTTCCTGCATTGCCGGCGCGCCCCGCCACATTCGTGCAGCGAAATCGAGAAGGTTGACCGCAGCACCATCCTCGGGCCCATCAAGCGCGGGCGCCGCCTTGCCGCCAACGCCCTTGACGCTGTGGCAGCTGACGCACCCCTTCGTGACGAATAGGCGTCTGCCGCGCGCCGCATCGACATCGGGGACGACAATCCATTGGCGTTGTTGCCGGTCCAGCCGGTCGGCGTTTTCCGCAGCCGCCGCTGCTTCTTGGCCAAACATTATCACAGCCATCACGGCCATTCCGGCAAGTAGGCAGCAGCGCGGTATTGATCGGCATTTATGCCGGTTAAATAGAGCGATTGATATCATTCACAACTCTTTTCAAAGGGGCCATTCCCATCCGCGTTGGATATTCAAATCATAACAGAGCGCAGGTTTCGAGAAATGATCCGGATCAAGTGCAGGTCTGAATATTCGCCCGATGCTCTCGGCTTCCAGGGCCTGGGCGGATTGGAGAAATTCGCAATTAATTGAAGTGGCGTACGAGAATTAAGTAATTGGCTCAATTGATCTATTCTGAAGGCCCTGAGCGTATTTTGATCAAATGCGTGCTAGGGACATGGCAGAACCGCCGCGGGCGTAAAGCATGGCGGCGCATCTATTCATCGAAATGCGGCGCCCGTTTTTCGAGCACGGCAGCCATTCCTTCCCGAAAATTCTCCGTCTGTATGGTTAAAACCTGATTGCGGTCTTCCATGGCGATGGCGTGTTCCAGGCTGGGGGCATCCAATCCCATATTCATGCCTTCCTTGGTCAACCGCAGGCCCAGGGCCGATGTGGCGATCATCTCCTCCAAATAGGGCCGGGCGGCGGCTGCCATTGCGTCATCGGGCACGACCTCGGATACCAGGCCTGTCCGCAGGGCGCGATCGGCATCAATAAAGCGTCCGGTGAGCATCAATTCCGAGGAAATGGAGACGCCCACGATACGCGGCAGCAGATAGCTCAGACCCAAATCACAGGAGGTCAGGCCCAGATTGATGAAGGCGCAGTTCATGGCGGCGCTCT
>JAQBYC010000221.1 GCA_027623205.1 Pseudomonadota bacterium
GACAACAAGAATCCTTTAAAATGAATTTGGCAAGGATTTTTCGCTTACTCAATGAGTCGGAGTATATTCTTGATCTTTCACGGATCGAGGAAGGTCAGGACGAACTTGACGAGTCGCAAAACAACATTGGCAGTATCGTTGAAGCTTGCATGCCGCTAGTGCGTGAACGAGCTGCGGCGGCCAGAATTCGGCTTGAATTGGACATTGCGGAGAATTTGCCTCCGGTCATCGTTGACCTGAGGCGGATCAAACAGATCCTGATCAACCTTTTGTCCAACGCAATTAAATTTACCGAGCCGGGCGGCGGCGTAAAGATAAGCGCTGCGGTCGACTTGTCCGGATCAATGGAAATTGTCGTCAGAGATACCGGCATCGGCATGCGCGCGGAAGACCTCCCCAAGGCAATGGAACCTTTTGGACAAATAGACTCCTCACTCGCCCGCCGGTACGAGGGTACCGGGTTGGGGCTGTCGCTGGCAAAACAGCTAACCGAATCCCACGGCGGGCGCCTGTTGGTTGAAAGCGAACCCGGCATCGGCACGACGGTCCGGATGCTACTGCCACCCGAGCGTCTGGTCACAGCTTCTGTCTCGGCAGGCAAAGACCCAGCGAAAGAGGATTGACGTTCCATTGGCCGCCCGTTGACCTCAGGGCAGGTTGGAAACCGCCATGCCGCGTTTCTCGAGATATTGCTGATGATAATCCTCGGCCGGGAAATAATCACTCAACATTTCAATCTCGGTTACCACGCTGCCGCCGGCCTGTTCACTATCCACCAAAGCTTGCTTTGAAGCCTCCGCGGCTGCCAGTTGATCGCTATCGTGGCAAAAAATCGCCGAGCGGTATTGGCTGCCGATATCGGGTCCTTGGCGATTTAATTGGGTTGGATCGTGACAAACCCAGAACAACGACAGCATTTGCTCGTAGCTGACACGGCCGGAATCAAAGGTCACCTGCAGGGCCTCGGCATGCCCGGTGCCGCCCGTGCAAACGTCTTCGTAGCTGGGATTGGGCAGGCTGCCGCCGCAATAGCCCACAGAGGTCATAACCACGCCCTCAAGGCGGCGAAAAGCCATTTCCACGCCCCAGAAACACCCGGCGGCGAAGGTTGCCTTGGCCAAGCCTCCGTTCAATCGGTCAAATTGTGTCCCCATGACAATCGCTTCCATGTGCCCCATTCGCGGCGTGCGGACCCATCAATACGGTTTATCACCCTTCAAGGTAATGCGATGCAATAGCCTGGTATGGCCATGATAATCGTTGACCGGATAATGCTGCGCGCAACGATTGTCCCAAAAGGCTATTGAGGCGGGCCGCCAGGTGAAACGGCAGCAGAATTCAGGTTTGATTTGATGACGATACAGAAAATCCAATATCGGCGCGCTTTCAGCTTCTGTCATGCCCTTGAAGCGAACGGTGTGCCCGGTGTTCACGTACAATGCCTTGCGGCCGGTTTCCGGGTGAGTGCGGACCACCGGATGCGCCGCCTCCAACACCACGGCGGCAAGGCCGGTTCCCGCATCGGCGACCCGGTTACTACGTGTTTGCGCCGCACTGCCTTTTGCGGCGCTGTTGATCGCGGTTAAACCATCAAGAATATTTCGAAAAGGCACGGACAGGCTTTCATATGCCAGATATTGATTGGCGAAGAGAGTATCACCGCCGGTCGGCGGCAATTGTTTGGCATACAAAACCGTCGCCATTGGTGGTTCGGGCAGATAGACCGTATCAGAATGCCAGATACCGCCGAAATTAACTGTTTCATCCGGTAATTTCAAAATCGGCGTAATCTGGGGGTAATCCGCCAGTCCTTTGACAAAGGGATAGGTATCGGGCTCGCCAAAATGGCTGACAAACGCCAATTGCTGGGCCGGCGTGATTTCCTGGTCACGCAAAAATATCACGAGATGATCCAGCAGCGCTCGGCGGATTTCAGCTATGGTAGCCACCGATAAGTCCTGGGATATATCGACACCGCCAATTTCCGCGCCAATACTGCCCGTGATGGGGCGTACTTCAATCGAAGATAAACGCGCACTCATCGTCCAGCCGCCACTGCTTCGTTGACCGAACGCTGAAAATGCGCCAACGCAGGTTCGTTCCGGCCAAAGACAATTTCGGTTTGTGCGTTGGCGGCGAAACCGGCTTGGATGCCTTCGCCAACCGGAAAATCTTCCTCATCCACGGTGCGAATGGTCAGTTCCATATTGCGGTCCCAGTGACGTTTGGCGCTTTCTGTCTCGGCCGGTTCTGGCACAAAGAAATCCAAATACATCATACATTCGTCCACTTTGTCGGCCACGGGAAAGACCCGCCACGTCTCCACATGATCTATTTGCATGACCAATACAGTATTTGGGAACAAGACATACACCAGGGCTGTGTGCGGTATTAAATTCCATTCCGCCTCTGGCGTGCCGCGCAGGTCTTCGATCGTCCGCCGGGGCAGAGTTTCCCTTAGATGCGGCCCGAAGGCCTCGAACAGGCAAAGATTGGGGAAGAATATCGGCCCCACGGTATTGGCATGCAGAACGCCAAAATGGTAAGGCTCCAGAAAGGTATCAATAACGATTTTCCAGTTCAGCTTGCGGCGTAATATTCGGGTTTCATGGTGGTGATAGTTCGCCAAACCGAAGCTCGCCAATTCAGGCGCCATTCCGCCTAAATAGGCCTCAACATCAAGCTTCGTGTCGGGGCCAGGTGCGGGGATCACCCATATCATGCCGTTGCGCTCCACCGCCGGTAATTCGGTCAGACCTCGACTGCCATTATCCATGCCGGCAAAACTTTTGCGATCGGGAATACCTATTAATTTACCCTCTAAACTATAACTCCAGCCATGATAGGGGCAATTGAAGGCACGGCCAACGTGGCCGCGATCCTCTACAAGCCGGGCGCCGCGATGTCGGCAAACATTCAAAAAGGCGCGCACTGTGCCATCGCCATCGCGCACCACGAATATGGGGATGCCGGAAAAATCTTCGGTCAAATAGTCGCCCGGCACGGCCAACTGTCCGCTTAACCCCATCAACAAAGGGTATTTTCGAAACAGGATCTGTTTTTCCAGTTGCAGACGTTCCGGCGAGTTATAGGCCGAAGTCGCGTGATACATGATGTCAGGCGCCTGGGCTGTCGTGCGCGCGTCCAGGTGGGCCAGGATTTCCCTGGTTAGACGTACCTGCGTTGCATGGTTCACGTTATCGACTCCTCGCCGCCCGGGCTACAAGAGTATTACGGAGATAAAACAATAAATAGCGGATTGTCCCATGAATATTCCGCGTCATTGCGCCAAGCCAAATCGTGCATTAGGTTTTATGTATACCCCGCTCACCTAAGAACCCGAAAATCCTTGGGTGATATGATGCGGAAATTATCTGATACGTCG
>JAQBYC010000084.1 GCA_027623205.1 Pseudomonadota bacterium
AGGGAAAGCCCGCGCATCCGCGCCAATCACACTCGGGCGCAGACCCCTGCGTTATTAAAAGGGCTGATATTTGGGGCGGACGGTCGGGCCATGACGCCGGTGCACACGAAGAAAAAGGACCGGCTCTATCGCTACTATGTCGCCGCCGGGTTGTTGCAGGGGGAGAACCCGGCCGGTCTGGTGCGCCGTGTTCCCGCCGCCGAGATCGAAGCCGCCGTTATCGATCAGATGCGCGGCTTTCTACGAGCGCCGGAGATAATCGTCGGAACCTGGCGGGCAGCCCGCGACCAGGGCGACGGGCTTGCTGAGACCGATGTCCGTGAGGCCCTGCAAAGTCTTGATCCGCTTTGGGACGAATTGTTCCCGACCGAGCAGGCCAGGGTGCTGCAGCTTCTGATCGAGCGGGTTGAGGTCTACCCGGACCGGATCGATTTGCAATTCCGGGTCGACGGCCTGCAGTCGCTGGTTACCGATATTAGCGCCGGACGGAGGGCCGCCTGATGACCGACGCTCATCTCAGCACCGACGGGCGCACCTTGACCATTCATGTCCCCATGACCTTCAAAACGCGGGGTGGTCGGAAGTTTATGATCTCCCCCGACGGAGCTTCTTCCTGGGCCAAACCCCCGACCCGTATCGACAACACCCTGGTCAAGGCCCTGGCACGGGCGTTCCGCTGGCGCAAACTTCTAGAGACCGGTGTGTACGCCACAATCGAAGAAATTGCCGCCGCTGAGAATATCAATCCATCCTACGTCAGCCGTATCATCCGATTGACATTGCTGGCGCCAGAGGTCATCGAGTCGATTGTCGACGGTCGCCAGCCGGCCGACCTGACTCTAGCAAAGCTGACGAAGCCTTTTCCGGTGGAGTGGAAGGGGCAGTGGAAACAGTTCGAACTTGTTGGTTAGGTGGCGGCATGACGGCTCCGAAAAGAGCCATTTTTTGCCCTCTGCACTGCCTGGTTTGATGTCCGCTTAGCCTCCCGTCTCGAGCATTATATAAAGAAATCTTTATGTCGCTTGTTGACCCATCTCGAGCATCGCGAGGCATCTGCGAAACAAAGCGGCGGCCCGAAGGCCGCCGCTTTGAGTAAGTTGGTTTGTGGTTAATCAGGCTGCCAGTTTCTTCCGTCGCCGTGTCGCGCCAAGACCCAGCAGGCCCAGGCCGAATAGTGTTAGCCAAAAGGACTAACTTACTTCACGGTTACGCAGGAGCAATCAGCCTGGGCGCTGAACCAGCTTATTCCGACCTGGGCTCCGAACCTGCGCTGGTGATGGCGTATTCGGGTCGGTCAACACAACTACGACCGCTTGGGGAGGGTTGACCACCATCCACGCCCCGCGCTCTACTGCACGCCATGGCAATCGACTTGAGATCGGATTTCATTGCCCGCCCGACACGGGAAATGATCGCGGCGATGACCCGCGCGGCGGAACTGCCGGGCGGTTTCGGGCCGCGCGAAGACACCACCGTCGCACGATTGGAACGGCTGGCCGCCGATATACTCGGGCACGCCGACGCGCTGTTCTGCCCCACCTGTACCATGGCCAACCAAATCGCTATCCATATTCGCTGCCGGCCGGGCGAGTCCTTTATCACCGAGGCCGAGGCCCATGTGGTCACATCGGAGTCTGCTGCCGCCGCGGCCTTGAGCGGGGCCATGCCGCGTCTGGTGCCGGCCCGAAATGGGGCGCTCGATATTGCGGCGACGGCGGCGGCACTGGTGGGTGCCGATGCGCAGCGGTCGCGTGTGGGCGTGATCGTGGTCGAAAACACCCATGTTCGCTCCGGCGGCCGAGTTATCGGCCTGGGGCATATGCGCATGGTGGCTGAGACCGCACGGGCAGCCGGCGTGCCAGTGCATCTCGACGGCGCGCGGCTGTTCAATGCCGCCAGCGCGCTTGGCGTCCCGGCGCGGGACCTGGCGGCGGCCGCCGACAGCGTGGCCTTCAATCTGAACAAGGGACTGGCCGCTCCGCTGGGCGCCATCCTCGCCGGGGAGACAGACTTCATCGCCGAGGCGGTTCGCGTACGGCAGATGTTCGGCGGCGGCTGGCGGCCGGCCGGCGTGCCGGCGGCGGCCGGCATCGTGGCGCTGGAAAGCATGGTCGACCGGCTGGCGGACGATCATGTCCGTGCCCGGGCGATGGCCGACGGGCTGGCAGAACTGGACGGGATCGATGTCGATCCCAAAGCCGTCGAGAGCAACATCCTGCTGGTCCGACCGGGCGGCGCGATGCCTGACGCGCTTAGCGCGGCGTTGGCCCGGCATAATGTTCTCGTGCTGCCGTTCGGGCCCTTCCTGCGTCTCGTCACCCATCATGAAATTACCGATGCCGCCGTAGCGGAGACCCTGGCGGCGTTTCGTACTGTACTTTCGGGAGCAGATCTATGAGCCATAGACTCGGCGTCGATATCGGCGGCACCTTCACCGACTTTGCCCTGGTCGATGACCAGAGCGGCGCGTTGGCCGTCCACAAGCAACTGACCACGCCCGCCGATCCCTCGCAATGTGTACTCGCCGGGCTGGCCGCGCTGCTGGCGCGCACGGGCACGGATATTGCCGAACTGACCACCATTGCGCATGGCACGACACTGGTCACCAACGCCGTGATCGAGCGAAAGGGGGCGGTGACCGGCATGCTGGTCACCGAGGGTTTCCGCGACGTGCTCGACATTGCCATGGAGCGGCGCTACGACCTGTTCGACCTACGCCTGCACTTCGCCGAGCCGGTGGTGCCGCGACGTCTCCGCCTCGAGATCGCCGAACGGGTGATGTTTGACGGCGCGATCGGCGCGCCGATCGACGAAGCGGCGGTAGGCCAGGCCGTAACCCGGTTGGTCGAGGAGCACGGTATCGAAGCGCTCGCGGTCTGTTTCCTACATTCCTACGCCGATCCGAGCCACGAGGAGCGGGCGCGGGAGATCGCCAACACGCTGTATCCGGATCTTCGCGTCACCACCTCGAACGAGGTGTTGCCCTTCATGCGCGAATACGAGCGCTGGACGACGACGACCATCAACGCCTACGTGCAACCCTTGACCGACCGCTATCTTGATCATCTGGAGAGCGGCTTGGCCGAGATGGGCTTTCAGGGCCGGCTTCTGGTCATGACCTCGAGTGGTGGCATGGCGACGCCGCCGTTGGCCCGACGCTTTCCGGTGCGCCTTGTCGAGTCCGGCCCCGCCGCCGGTGCGCTGATGGCGGCGTTCCTCGGCCGCCAGGTTGGCGCGCCCGACCTGTTGTCTTTCGACATGGGGGGAACCACGGCCAAGGGCGCGCTGATCCGTGACAACCGGGCGCTGCGGCGTTACGAATTCGAAATTGCCCGCGAGCACGGATTCAAACAGGGTAGCGGCCTGCCCCTGCGTATCCCGGTGATCGACATGATCGAGATCGGTGCCGGTGGCGGCTCGATCGCCGCGGTCGACGACACCAACCTGCTCGCCGTCGGGCCGCAAAGTGCCGGTGCCGATCCGGGCCCGGCCTGCTACCGGCGCGGCGGCACGCGCGCGACCCTGACGGACGCGAACGTGGCGCTTGGCTACCTGGTGCCGGACGCCTTCCTCGGCGGCGAGATGGAACTTGATGCCGGAGCGGCCTCCGACGCACTGGCGAGGGATGTGGCGTCAGCCCTGGATGTCGAGGTGCCGCGCGCTGCCTGGGGCGTGCACGAAGTGATCAACGAGGACGTCGCCCGCGCCTTTCGCGTCCACGCCTCCGAGATCGGCTTCGACTACCGGCGTTGCGCCATGGTCGCCTTCGGCGGCTCGGGTCCGGCCCATGCCATGAGGGTTGCGCGCAAGCTGCGTATTCCCAAGGTGATCTTCCCGGTCGGCGCCGGCGTCATGTCGGCGATTGGCCTGCTGACGGTGCCAATTTCGTTTGCCACATTGCGTTCCGGTGATGCACGTCTCGAAACGCTCGACGCGGCGGGGCTGGAAGCTGGCTTCGCGCCGGTCGAGCGCCAAGCCCGGTCGTTGCTCGAGGCGGCGGGCTTACCACTCGACGGCATTACCCTGGAGCGTCGGCTTGATATGCGCTTCTATGGCCAGGGCCATGAGGTCGAAGTGACGCTACCGGATGGGACGTCGCCGGCGCGCTTGGGCGAGTTGTTTCTGGCGGCCTATGCCAAGGCTTTCGCGGTGACACCGCTGGACGCCGGTATCGAAATCGTCAACTGGAAGATCGAGGCGAACGGACCAGATCCCGATTTCGCCGAGCGTTATCACCCCTTCGCCGGGCCGAGCGGCGGCGATCCGGTGGCGCGGCGGGTCCGCGTCTTCGATCCGACCTCCGGCGACTACGTCGATTGCCCGGTGTACGACCGCTACGCGCTGCCGGCGGGCACGACGATCGAGGGTCCGGCACTGATTCAGGAGAATGAGGCGACGACGGTGCTGGGCACCGGCGAGCGTCTGGAAGTCGACAGCTTCGGCAATCTGGTGGCGACCTTCGCCGACGGGGAGATTTGAGATGACGACATTTGATCCGGTCAGCCTGAAGATCCTGTGGGACCGCCTGGTGGCCGTTGCCGACGAGTTGGTGCTGTCGCTGGTCCGCACCTCGTTCTCGATGAACGTACGGGAAGGTTATGACCTGTCCTGCATGATCTTCGACGCGCGCGGGCGGCTGCTCACCCAAGGCAGCTATTCGGTGCCGTCCTTCACCGGCACGGCGCCCGCCACCATCGGTCATATGCTGCGGGCCTTCCCGGCCGAGACCCTGCGGCCGGGCGACATCGTCATCACCAACGATCCCTGGATGGGCACCGGCCACCTGTTCGACATCAACGTCATGCGTCCGATTTTTCGCGGCGAACGGCTGGTCGGCTTCACCATGAGCGTCACGCATTTGCCGGACATCGGTGGCAAGGGTATCGCCTCGGACTGCACCGAGGTCTACCACGAGGGGCTGCGCCTGCCGGTCTGCAAGCTGCGCGACGACGGCGTGCTGAACAAAATGCTGCTCGACCTGATCCGCATGAACGTGCGGGTGCCCGAACAGACCATCGGCGACCTGATGGCCAACGTCGCCTGCAACGAAGTCGGCGGCCGGGCGATCATCGAGTTCATGGAGGAATACGGCCTCGACGAGATCGAAAGCCTGGCTGACGCGGTGAATGACCACGCCGAGACGGCGATGCGCGAACGAATCGCCGAAATCCCCGATGGCACCTACTCGAACGCCATATCGATCGAAGGGCCGGGCAAGGCTATCCGGCTGGCGGCTTGCGTGACCGTCACGGGCTCCGATGTCGGCATCGATTTCACCGGCACCGATGACCCGGTGCGCGCCTCGATCAACGTACCGTTCTGCTATACCCGGGCGCAATCGAACTACGTCATCAAATGCCTGACCATCCCCAGCCTGCCCAACAACGAAGGCGCCATGCGGCCGATTACCGTGACGGCGCCCGAGACCTGCATCCTGAACGCTCAACCGCCCTGGCCGACCGGCGCCCGCCATTCGGTCGGGCATTTCGTGGTGCCGTTGCTGATGGGTGCGTTGGCCGAGACACTGCCCGATCGGGTGCAGGCGGACGCGGCGATGATGAACGTGTTCAGCGTCCAGGGCCGCCACCGAGACGGCGGAGAGGTAACAAGCCTGTTCTTCCTGGCCGGTGGCCTCGGCGCCATGCAGGGGCTGGCTGGGCGGGCGGTCACGCCCGCGCCGTCGAACATGACCGTGGTGCCGACCGAGATTTGGGAAAGCCGCACCTCCATGACCATAGAGCGGCGCCAGATCCTGCCCGGCACCGGCGGCGACGGTCGATGGCGCGGTGGTGACGGGCAGGAAGTAGTGTTTCGCAACGACAGCGGCCACCTGTTCGAGTTCGCCCTGATGGGTCAGCGCACCGAGTTTCCGGCCCAGGGGTTCGCCGGTGGCGGCGCCGGTGCGCTGCGGGTCTACGAAGTCAATGGGGCGGTGGTTAATCCCAAGGCCCGCATCGAATTGGCGCCGGGCGACCAAATCACCATGCGAGAGGCCGGCGGCGGCGGTTACGGCGAGGCGCGGCAACGGGAACCTGACCGAGTGCTGCGCGACGTCCGCGACGGGGTGGTCAGTCGGGAGGCCGCCGAAGATATCTATGGTGTCGTGTTGAGCACCGATGGCAAATCGATTGACGAGGTCGCGACTGCGAACTTACGGGCGAGTTGATGTTCGTAGAGCGAAGAACCAAGGCCTTTACGGGACAGGCCCTATATCCGTTCCTGATGCTGTGGATGGCTCCCACCCGCCGGCATCTAGGTGCCTTATATTAGGCAATACTAACAGGGCGCTATTGGCACTTCTCGATGGTCATGGGCTTGAATAGCAGTTTCCGCTTATCACCCAGCTTCAAGCATCGCCGGCGAATTCAGTGACCGTCGTCAATGACCCATTTCGAATACGGCAAACAACAAATGGTGTTGCCAGTCAGCACTGCGAAATAGTGATGGGCAGACCTCCGTACCCAAAATCAAAAAACGCAACAATTTCAATGTTCAAGTTTGATCCCAGGCTCTCTCGCCCGAGCGGCGGAACTTCGAACTTTGCCAAATCGGCGTTCTGAATTACCCTTTAAAAACAGGGTGTTAAAAACCCGTACTAAATTTCCGCAGTCAACAGCTTTGGAGAGAATGGGCCAAAGAGAGAGGATTTGGGGGAAATCGCCGGAACGGCAGTCAACAGCTTTCGGCTCAAAAGCGCGCGAAACCTGGGGTTTTCAAGCCCGCAACGAAGGGCAAGAGACTTTTGCGAACGTGATAATGGCGGAGGGAAGGGGACTGGGTTTCAACCTTCTCTGCTTTTGCAACATAGTACAGTGAAGTTTCGAGAATTCCTGCGCTACCCTATCGCAGGTCAGGCAGACTGGCCAGCATGCGGCGGGCCAGATCGTCCAGCAGGGAGGCGAGTGTATCGTCATTGTCATGGAACTCTGCCACCTTTAAAATGGCGATGGGTAGAGAAAAAAGGGATAAGGGCGGATCGCCAGAGCTGCGGGAGGCTGTTGCGTTCGCCTGCCAAAGCAAGGCGCCGTCCCTCGCCCGGATGATCTCCACCCCAAGGCTGAGATGCTTTTGCGACCAGACGAGAGCATTGTCATAGCCCGCCCCCAGCACTTGCCAACGCAACAGGGCGGGACAATCGACGGCAGCGGCAAAATGGCGGGCATCGGCGGAATGTTTCAGGTCTACCGCCATGTCGCGGACCAGACGGCGCCGCTCTCGCGGGTGAATGACCCGGGCTACCCGGCTACTTAGTTGTCGCGCCAGGGCGGCGGCTATGCGCTCTCCCGCGACGATGCCGGCCTGGGCCGGACCGGGTAAAACCACCACACATTGCGGCGGATCATCATAATAGGCCCGCAAGGCGCCGGCCATTCCTGTGCGGGCGTGGGCCACCGTCAGGACGCCGGTTAATAAACAGCAAAATACTCTGCCAGGCATGCGCCGTGTCATGATCTAGCCCCGCCGGCAAGGGCTGTTTAGTGAGATGGAACCGGCGACGGGCCGGCCATCGGCCTGAATATCGCCTACCAGGATGGCATCGCCCCGCAGATAGTAGCGCGCCCGGATCTCCTTAGCCTGACCATAGCTACCGGCCATAATTTGTTCCAGACCACCCAGCAACTGCGCATCCACCTGGCGCGGGAAAATACGCATGGCGGAGCTGCGCGGCGACAAATCATGGCGCCGGGCGATGGCGCGCAGATCTTCGCGTTCCGCCGCCGCAAGACGCCCCGAGGGTTGCCGGGCAAAACCGCTGTAACGGTCTGCATTGGGCCGCCAGCTTTCTCCCGGTGGACTATCGGCAACGAATAATTCCCCCGCCCGCCGGATCAAAGCGACGCGCATGCCCAGACAATCCCGGAAGTGGCGGTATAGTTGCGCCCGTTCGCCTGCGTCCTGGGGCCAGGCCAGCTCGATGGCCGGGCCCTGGCCATGTTCCAACAGGCGCAACAGCACCCGGCCCTGGGCCGCGACGGCGCGGGGCTCGGGGTCGTCCGGCGCTTTGGTGGCAACGGGCGCCAATTGCTGCGATGGGACGACGGTTGGCGTCTCCACCACTCTGGCTGGGCGCGGCTGCTGGGTTTGGATCGTCACGGCCATCGCCTTGAACTTAGTCCTGGGTTTCGTTTTGACGCTGGGCTGCAAAGTATGCAGGGGTGCTGCCGGCGCTTGTCGCGGCGGTGGCGGCAGCATAATGGCGCGGGGCATCGATTGGGAATGGGATTGAGACTGGGGCGCCTTGTCCTGCATTTTTTTGACGGCTTCCGCGGCGCGGCTATATTGGGGCGGCGGCGCGCTCAACAGCAGCGCCGCCAGCAGGGCGGAAAGCCCCACGGAGGCACCGCCGATGATCAATCTGCGCGCCATCCCTATTGCATCCGGCTACTGGCGAACAGCAGTTCCATTTCCTCGGACAGGGCATGCAACTCCTGCCGCCGCTGGCGGGGGCTCATAAAGTCCTGCTGTCCATTGACGGCCGCGACGGGACCCGTCGCAAGGACCTCCGCCCGGCGCTGCGCGACGGCGGGATCGTCGATCGGCGGCGGGATAAGGTTTGGCGATGTCGCGCGGGCGCCATCCGGTTTTATGGCCGGCGCTTTCGGCGCGGCCAACGCGGGCTGATTCAACATAGGTACCACGGGCCTTGTAGCGACTTCGAGTGGGGGTGTCTGGATCGGTGCCATGGCAATAGTTGTCGGCGGTGGGGGCGCTTCCAGCCGCATGACCTTGCCCATGACCGCCGCCGTGGCCTGGCGTCCAGCTTCAACCGTGCCTTTGGCCGCCATCGTGATTTTGTGCAGCACGCCATCCTTGTCCAGGGTGGTCGATGTCTGGCCGCCGGCGAACAAATAGAACAGCGCGCCGACGACAACCAGATTGAATATCAGGAATCGCATGGAATAACTCCTTTGGTGGTTGATTTTGCGTCAACCCAGGCCGCGCTGATGGACAGCAGGGCGCGCAACAGGGCCGATGTGGGCAACCCGATGGCCTGCCTTTTTCCCGTGGGCATCTCTATCAGTTGCTGCACAATCCGCTTTACATCGGACAGATCGCACACAAGGGCAAAACTTATCAAGGGCAACATGAGGTTGCTTAATCATGCAGCCACCACGGTTCCTAAGTTCGCAGGGCCAGATGGGTGATCCGCTGTGTATTAAAAATACCTAGCCGGCAGATATTGGCGAATTTTGTTGAAGACGTCGGTATTGGCGGCGCCAAAGCGGTCTGCTGGTCAACCCGGCAGCCAAAAACCTACGCGGAATTTTCGTCCGTCGCGTACAGCCACAACAGCAACAATACAAACAGACCTTCCAACGACATCACTAACAACGCCGTCGGTGCGCCCCAGATATCGGCCATCCAGCCAACATTAAAAAAGCCGATGGGCCCCGAACCAATGCACAGGGTCAATACGCCAAGTACGCGGCTACGATATTCAAGCGACGCACCGAGATAAGTCAACGTACTCTGCATCGCAGAAAAACAAGCACCAGCAATGCCTGTCATCATCAGTACAATCGAAGCCACAATCAAAGAATGATGCGGCCCACCGAAAACATAGGCCAAAATACTGAGGTAGAGAATCAGCGATATATAGGTGAACGTACCCCAGAGATAGATTTGGAAATAGTTTGCCGGGCGTGCCATCCAGGCCACGAGCAATGCGCCAGCAAACGCGCCTAGCCCTTCCAGACTGGACAGAACCCCAACCATGAACGCGTCGAGCCCCAAATATTCGCGCCCTAGCACCGGGATCATTGAGGTGAATGGAAAACCAAAAACATTGAAGGCGATGGTAATCGCGAGGATGCGGCGCAAATTCCTGTCACCGCGAACATAACGTATCCCTGCGCGTAGATCGCTGAAAAGGGTGAAGGACCCCACTGGAGACGCGCGACCCGGTACCCGGATCCTGACAACAACGACAACCAGGACGAAGCAAATGGCATAGGCGGCAGCGCTGAAGAAGAAAACGCCAAACAGGCCCACAAACTGCAGGGTCAGGCCACCCAGCAAAGGCCCTAGCATACGGGTTGCATTGCCGGTCGCGGCATCGAGGCTCATAGCCGTAGACACGGCCCCGCGAGACAGATCGCCAAGCAGACGCCGCCGCACCGGCATATCCGTCGCCCAGAAAATGCCGCTTAGAAAGGAGGCCACCGCTATATGTTGGAATTCAAGCTCCCCAGCCCAGGCCAACCCCGCCATAGTACCTGATACCAAGGTGATCATGGCAAGAGAGCCGGAGAGCAGCATATTGCGGTTCAGTCTATCCGCGATGGCGCCAATCAGCGGCCCAAAAAGCGCCAGCGGCAGCATCCACAACAGTGGTACGATGGAGACCAGCAGCGGTGAATTCGTTGTATCGAAGGTGTAAACACCAAGTGCGAGCAGCTGAAACCAGCGGATCACGCCGGTCAACCCACCGACAAACCAAATAGACAAAAAATTCGGGTCGCTCAACGGCACCCGATCGTCGGTTTCCGCGAGACGGGTATCAGTCGTGAGACTCAATCAACTACACCGTTACCGCCCGCGTGCACGGCGGAAACCGGTAAATCAAAATGAGGGGCATAATAGTTTTTGCTGAAAACGTGCCATCGCGGTATTGGAGCAGACCGTATTAAGACTAGGATACTGTCATTCAGGCGGAGAGCACATGAACTTTTCCCATGCAGGCTGCCCGCTATTCCAAGCAGCTCGATGCTTTTGACTACGGCCACAGAGATTATCTTTTGAATTTGAAGCAGAAAATAAAAACCGTCATAGCGATCCTACTGGTAGGCGCTTTTCTGTCCGTTAGCTACGAGGCTTTCCACTGGTTTACTCATGTCTACGAGGATAATGCGCGAATCCAGACAGATATTACAAACATTTCTGCGCAAATCGACGGCAAGATCGAGAGTGTCCTCGTCGAAGAGGGCGTCGTGGTAAAGAAAGGTCAGCTTCTGATTATTCTTCACCACGAAGATATCAAACTAAATATCGCGTCGCTTCAGACCGAATTATCCCTTGAACGGGCCAAGCGCGCCGGCCTGAAAGCGGAAAAGTCTGATTTCAATTCTGACCTCGCCTCCAAGCTCAAAACTCAACAAGTAAAGATCCGTGCAATGGAGCAGGAATCCCTATCCATCGATGGACGGCTGGGACTAGCTAACAAGAACCTATCGCGTGTCAAACTGTTGGTGAAACGAAAGCTCACGGCGGATACGGCGCTTATCACCGAACAGGACAAAGTCCTTGCACTAGAAGGAGAAGCGACGCTATTGGCAGGTCGGATTTCTGTTGCGCGGCAAGAACTTGCGCAACTACGGGCTACGCGTACCAAGCTTTCAATCATCGAGAGCAATATAGGGTTTTCTGACATCGAGCAGATTCGGATCGAGGATTCGATCAGGCAGCAGGAACTCTGGATCAGTTACCGGCACATCACCAGCCCTATTGACGGCGTCGTTGGCCGCATCATCAAATTTCGGGGCGAGTACATTGAGGACGGCGTCATCATCATGATGCTGCACGATCCAAATCTCTACTGGGTGGAGGCCTATATCGATGAAAGCCAGCTCCGCCATCTGCGTGTCGGCCAAGATGTTTTGATCAATCTGTCGGCCCACCCGTTCGAGGATTTCAGCGGCAAGGTAAAGCGAATTGGCCGTATCACAACAACGGAAATGGGTCTGGGATCTAAAGTTAACGGCAATAACCGCTTCGGCGGTTCCAACGAACGGGTACCTGTGCGTATTTCCATCGACAACCCTCCGCCGAACCTGACGCCTGGTATGCGCGCCGACATAAACGTACGGATTTATGACTCGATCAAGCTTTGGTAGGCATGTGGCATTGGTGGATGAAAGCCTGGCGGCGCCCATTTCCATTCCGCGGGTCAGAGACTTCGCTGCCGTTCAGGGGACAGGACGAGCCATGTTTTTTGGTGGAGCTGAGCGGACGCGAAATCGAATTTACGCCCTGGCGGGGGCTGGCACCGGCCAGCATCGCCCTGGTCATCATCGGCACGCCCGACATTGTCCCTTCCATTTATTCCATCGGCTCTTCCCGACGGCGGTTTGGCACTCCGGCACGGACATCATTTTGAGCCAGCCGATTTTGAAATCGACCACGGGCGCGGTCATCACGATGCTCATTCCGCCGGATCGTGTCAGCGAACACCAGGCAGGGGCATGCGATAGCCGGCAGCGTCCACCTCGCCACAGAGAGAAATTGATCGAAGCACAGCGGTGACGGTCAGGCCGCGAGACGCTCGTAACGATGATGCAGACCGCCGACCTTGGGCAAGGAAACGACCGTTCCGGACCCGGCCGACTGAGCGGGTCGTCCGTCCGGGGTGTCCTTGCCGAGCGACAAGTGGGTCCTCGAACCGTGGTAATAGTCGAGGTATGAGCCGAGAATGCGCCGCAAATGCCGTTCGTTGAGGATGATCACGTGGTCCAGGCATTCGCGCCTCACGCTGCCGATCAGGCGTTCCACATACGGATTTTGCCATGGGCTTCGCGGCGCGGTGACGACCTCTTCCAGGCCCATCGCCATCACGGTCGAGCGGAACGATTGCCCGTATGCGCCGTCCCGGTCGCGGATCAGGTACCGCGGCGCCGTGTCCCACGGGAAGGCTTCGCGAATCTGCTGTGCGACCCAATCCGCAGTCGGATGTGCAGTGACGCCGAAATGCACGATCCGGCGGCGGCGGTGGTGGAGCACGATGAACCCGAACAGGAGGCGGAACGAGGCCGTGGGGACCACGAAAAAGTCGATCGATGCCAGGCAATCGGCATGATTTGTAAGGAATGTCCGCCACGACTGCGATGGTGGCGAGGGGTGACGGAGCAGGTATTTCGAGACGGTCGCCTGGGAGATGGAAAAGCCGAGCTGCAAAAGCTCGCCATGGATCCGGGGCGCACCACACCGTGTGTTCTCCCGAGACATCCGGCGGATCAGATCGCGGATCTCCCCCGACACCGGTGGTCGGCCTGGCTTTCCCCGCCGCGACTTCCATGTCCAGAAAAGCCTGAACCCTTTGCGGTGCCAACCGATGACGGTCTCGGGCCTGACGATTACCAGGGTGTGGCGCCAGCCAGGCCATAGGCAAGACAGGATGACCCAGAAAACCCTATCCGCCATCCGAAGCGGTGGCCGGGGCCGTTTCCGTTTCAGGACAGCTACCTGTTGTCGCAGGGCGAGGATTTCTGTGTGGAGCGCCGCGCGGCCCGCGAAGATTTCGACGATCTTATACATGCCGGAAAGGGTATCCGGTGGCGATGAAAACTTCCAAGGTTTCTGCGGTAGATGGAATAAATAGGAGGGACAGGCTCGGCATGGCCAGGACGGGGATAACGCGAAGCCCTGTGCGCGCCGCGAACCGGTCAGCCGATCCGCGGCGCCCGTAACAATCCGGGCCAGACAGCCATGATTCAAACCGCATCGACAAAAGATTATATGACGACGGATGTCATCACCGTCACGCCGGAAATGAGCATTCATGCGGCAATCAGGGTTCTGGTCGACAAGCAGATCTCGAGTATGCCGGTGGTGGATGAGAATGGAAATCTTGTCGGCATCCTGACGACGCGGGATTGCCTCAATGTTGCGTTCAGTGCCAGTTATCACAAGGATAGCGGCGGCCGGGTCACGGACTATATGAGCGAAAATGTCGAGACCATCGACGCCGGTTGCGACATTGTCGAGGTGGCGGGCTTGTTTCTCAAGTCGCATTATCGGAGGTTTCCCGTCACGGCAAATGACCGGCTGGTGGGGCTGATCAGCCGCTACGATGTCCTCAGGGCACTCGCAGATCTATGGTGATGGGGTGAGCGGCCGGCGCCATTGGATGGATTTACGCAGGCCGCGGCGCGGCAGTCGCCGGGGCGCGGTGCGATTCCACGGCACCAACGTCGGCATTGTCGTCGCGCTGCTGTTGCTCGTGGTTTTCGCAGGCGCGGCGCCATTTACGGCGCGGGCGGGATCGCCTTTCCCCGCCAGCATTGCCGGAACGCAAGTAGCGGACGGGCTTCCGGGCAATCTGACGCAAATCCCGCATGATCCGGACATCTGGCGTCTGCTGCGCCAGGGCGGCCGCGGTCATACAACTGTTCCCGACCAGAAGGCTGGCGTTTTAATCCAGGCCAGCGGCCAGTGGTGGCGCGAATTCCGGGAAACTCTTTTGCCGCGATACGGCATCTGGGGTCTGTCGGGCATGTGCGCACTTCTGGTGCTGTTTTACATGTTTCGGGGACGCATCCGGATCGAAGCCGGCTTTTCCGGGCGGACGATCTTGCGGTTCGGTTCCCTCGAACGTTTCGCACATTGGCTGGTTGCCGTGAGCTTCATGGTTCTGGCGGTTACCGGGCTGAATATTCTGTATGGCCGAGACGTGGTCAAACCGCTGTTGGGTTATAGCGCCTTTGCCGATGTTACGGCCTACGGCAAGTGGTTGCATGATTTTACCGGATACAGCTTTATCGTCGGCTTGGTTCTTATCTTGCTGTTGTGGATCCGTGACAACCTACCCACCCGGCACGACCTGATCTGGCTGGCCCGGGGGGGCGGTCTGTTTTCACGTGGCCGGCATCCGCCGGCATGGCGGTTCAATGCGGGCCAGAAGATGATCTTCTGGTTCGTCATCCTGGCCGGCGCCTCCATGAGCTTTTCCGGGATCTGCCTGATCTTCCCGTTCACCTTTACGCCGTTCAGCGACAGCTTCGCAGCCCTCAATCTGCTCGGTTTCACGTTGCCTACGGACCTGCCCCCTTTGCAGGAGATGCAGCTTACCCACGCGTGGCATGCGGTACTCGGGCTTGTCATGACCGTGGTTATCATCGCCCATATCTATCTTGGCTCGATCGGCATGGAAGGGGCTTACGACGCCATGTCACGGGGCGAGGTCGACGAAAACTGGGCCCGCGAACATCATTCCCTTTGGGTCGCGGAACTTGACGCGAAGCGAGCCCCGGATCGGAAGAATTTGTCCGAGTGACGCGGTATATTGACGGCAGAATAATATAACCGTTCACCGCGCGGGATGTCCCGCCTCGCGTACATTTGGATCAAATGTGCCCAGAATCTTCAGAAAAGAGCAGTTGAACCAATTACTTAAAGTCGCGTTCGCGACTCCAGATAATTGGAAACTGTTCTGGTCATTCCTTCCGGCAATATCAAGGACTGGTGGCATAAGACAGCGGTCAAACAAATTGATAGCAAGGTCCGCAGCGACGGTTACGCCTTAATCAACGCGCGAGGAAAAATCCGGGTTGATGTCATCTGCAACCACCTGCCGGGCACCGAACCATAATGTTCGGATCAGACAGGATGCAGACGGGTTAACTATGATGTCCGCTCGACAATCACCTTTCCGCGACCTCGTCTGATCACATAACCCCCTCTGGGTAAGCGAATAGAGCCGTTCAGCACAGCTGGTGTCACCAGATCGGTCATTGCCTGTATGTTTTTATCGACTTGGGCGTTCTTTTTTGCAGGTAGTGCAGCATGCCATTTGGCAAAAGCCTCATCAGCAATTGCGTCGCCCAATGATTTGCGAAGTGCCGTTAGCTTACGTAGATGTCCCTTGGACAGCTCATTCTTTTTGATTAACGCCATTACATTATCTCCATAGTTATGACGATAAGTTCATAATCTAGTTGATTGAAAAATGCCAGAGCATCTTCATGATAAACAATATTTTTATATGATAAAAACATTTTGTCCATCGAACAGACAGTCCAACCTCATTGCCGGCGAATTGAAATATGGTAAACAAAGTTCATTGGTTTTATGGTTAATCGGTATGGATGGAAAAAATCTCTTTGAAATACAGTTAAACAATGGGATGGAAAATGGCGTTTTGAATTTTATAACGACGGGTCATCTTGAGGTCAGTAGAGAAAACGCCGTAATCCGCATATCCTCGCCAGGTGCATTGGTCGGAAGCCTTGGATACGGGCCGGCAGGATTCGGTGGAATTCTGGCTCGACAATTCTGATGAGATATTTGAGCGCTGGACCGCCTGGAAGGCGAAGTAGGACGCACGTGGCTGGATGCGGGGGCACTCGGGGCGGAACAGGTGCTCCCGCCATTCCAGGGGTCATTTGAATGACCGATCCGGGCGTGATCGCCGGGCAAGTGGGCCCCTCGGATAGTACGGGCATATTACAGGCGAACTTGCGGCGGGCCGACCGGCGGCGCAAATTTCGCGCCTATGGTCTGATCGCCCCGCTGTTTCTGTTTTTGCTGGCGTTTTTTCTCGTCCCTATCGGCTCCGTTCTCTATTTCAGCATTTCCAATCCGGAAGTGGTCACCATGTTGCCCCGGGTGACGCAAGCGCTGCGAACGTGGGACGGCCAAAGCCTTCCGGATGAAGCGACCTTCGCCGCCCTGACCGAGGATTTGAAGCAGGGTTATGCCGACAAGACCCTGCCCAAGGTTTCCCTGCGTCTGAATTATGAGGTCAGTGGCTTTCGCAGTCTGTTGATGCGTACAGGGCGCAAGGCCAAGCAATTGACCGCGCCCTTCAAGGAAGCGGTTATCGCCGGCGACGGGCGCTGGTCCGAACTGGTTTATTGGCGGACGCTGAAAGGCAACGATTCCGGCTTTACCCTGCACTATCTTCTGCAGGCGATCGATCTGGATCTGCAATGGGACGGCGGCATTCGGCGCGCGAAGCCCGAAAATCGAATCTATCTCGCGAACCTGCGGCGTACGCTGTGGATTGCCCTGATCGTCACCCTGGCCTGTATCGTCCTGGGCTATCCGGTGGCCTATATGATCGCGACGGCGCCGCGCCGCTTGGCGAAGATTCTGATCCTGTTGGTACTGCTGCCGTTCTGGACTTCGCTTTTGGTGCGCACGGCAGCCTGGGTGATCGTGCTGCAAAAGGCAGGCATCGTAAATGACGTGCTGATCGGCCTGGGTCTGGTCGAAGAGCCCCTGGCGCTGATTTTCAACCGCACGGGCGTTTATATCGCCATGGTGCATATCCTGCTGCCTTTCATGATTCTGCCCCTCTATAGCGTCATGAAAGGGATCCCGGGCGATCACGTACGCGCCGCGACCTCGTTGGGCGCAACGCCCCGCGCGGCCTTTCTGAGTGTTTATTTTCCACAAACCTTGCCGGGCCTGGCGGCCGGCTGTCTGCTGGTCTATGTCATTGCCTTGGGCTTTTACATCACGCCGATGCTGATCGGCGGCGGGGGTGACCAGATGTTGGCCTATCTGATCGCCGAATACGCAACCAATACGGCCAACTGGGGGCTGGCCGGGGCTCTTGCGGTCTTGCTGCTGGCTTGCATTGGCGTGCTATATCCGCTGTACCAGCGCTTCGCTGGCGCCGGCGGCATGAAACTGGGTTGAGGGGGGCGGAACCATGGCGCTTCCCCTGCATGCGACTCCGGGCCAGCGGCTCTGGCGATTGACCTTCCGGTTCATCTGCGTTCTGGTCTTCGTCTTTCTGGTGGCGCCCATCATCGTCATCATTCCCATATCGGTCAGCTCCAGCAGCCTGTTGAATTACCCGCTGCCAGGACTGTCATGGCAGTGGTTCGAGGTCATCTTCACACCGTACCCGTGGATGCTGTCGCTGGAAAATAGCGTCATCATCGCCTCGGCGACGACGGTTCTGGCGACTGTCCTGGGTACCCTGGCGGCCTATGGCCTGACCAGCGTCGAATTTCGCCTGAAGCCGCTTCTCATGGCGTTGTTGCTTTCGCCGATGATGGTGCCGTTGGTGATAACGGCGCTGGCGGCCTATTTTGTCTTCGCCCGCGTCGGCCTCGCCGGAACCTTCACCGGCATGATCCTGGCGCACACCGTTCTGGCGGTGCCCTTCGTGGTTATCACGGTGACGGCGACCCTGCAGGGCTTCGACCGCAACATGGTGCGCGCCGCACAAAGTCTGGGCGCCCGCCCCCTGACCGCTTTCTTTGGCGTGACCCTGCCCCTCATCATGCCAGGGGTGATCTCGGGGGCCATTTTCGCCTTCGTCACATCATTCGATGAAATCGTGGTTGCCCTGTTCATTGCCTCACCGGCCCAATTTACCCTGCCGCGGCAACTTTTTTCCGGCCTGCGCGACAATCTTGATCCCTCGATTGTGGCCATTGCGACGCTTTTGATCGTGGTTTCGGTCGCGCTGATGGCAGTGGTTGAATTGCTGCGTTGGCGCAGCGAGCGTCTCGGCGCTGGGGTTGATACGCCTCAGGCATAATATTGCCGGCGCGGGCATGGTCCGCGGCTGGCGGGGACGATCGAAACGCATTTCGATGGTTGTTGAATGGCCGCCTTATGGGAACTCGTTAAAGCTATCGATGGTATGGGTATGGTTGAGAATGATGACTCGTTCCTTAAATAGCCAGGTGCCGTCTATCTTGATCAGCTCGTCTTCGTAGCGTCCCGCGCTGACGTTAATGACGTTGGTCGCGATGATGACCGCCGACGAGTCCAGATAACACCAGGCCTTCGCCTCATCGCCGTCGACTGCAACGAACGGCGAGGTGATCCTGTGACGCCGATGACGCCGCCCGGCCCGGACTTCCCTATCATAAATCTCATACCAATTGCGGATTGCCGCGCGGCCTTCAAGGCGCACGTTGCCCTGATAGATGGGCCGCAGGATCGCATCTTCGGCAAACAAAGCGGCAATTTGATCCACCTCGCCCCGGTCCACCAAATGGCAGTATTGGTTGAGGCGGGATAAAACCCCCAGGTAATCCGCCACCGGCTGGTCTGGACCACCGACGACCTTGAATGCACTTTCCGACATTGTCTCCTTGACCCTTTTTGCGCAGCGGGCGACGGGTTGAACCGACATACGCTATGTAATATCAAACTCATGCGTATGGCACCCAATATTGCCAATATTGCCATACGGGTGCATGACACGTGGCCGGAGATTTAGAGCGGTTTTCAAATTGATAAATTGTCCGTCGGTTTAAGGACCCTGGTTAATGGCGTCGCGCCCAATTTCAACCAAGCGTACGGCTGGGAAAAACGGCCCGGCGCCAGCTGGTCCCAATGGTTTCGGGGCGCGGGCCGCAACGGCGATTGGCTCGCCGCGGGGCCTGGACATCCCATGGATCAAATCGCGGTCGAACTCTTGGGGGAAGATATATAGATGGAATGTCTGCAGGAACTTCCGCGCTATTGGTCCGATGACCTGATCGGCTGCACAGCGCAATTGTTCGTCAGTGCCGGCCTGGACGGCCCTATTGCCGGCGCGGTGGCGGAAATCCTGGTGGAAGCGGATCTGCTTGGCTATGACACCCATGGTTTGCAGTTCGTACCGGCCTATTTGGCGGCTGTCGAGGCTGGGCGCACCACCCTGAAAGGCGAGCCGAAGATCCTGAATGATAGCGGGGGAAGCCTGCTTTTGGACGCCCGGTCATTGCCGGGGCAATGGGTCGTGGTGCGCGCCCTGGACCTGGCCCGCCAGCGGATCCGCGAACATCTGCGCATTCCGACGCAAAGCGGCCAGTGTTTCCGATCCAAAACGGCCACCGATTCCAATTCAATTCGGCCACCTTTTCCAATCCAAAACGGCCAGTTCGATTAGGCATGTGATCAACGTCATTGGGTGATCCTAACAAGGGTTATCTTCGCGCCTTTTGAGAGGAGCGGGGATGCCCAGAGAGAGATTGCCCATGCATAAGATACGCGACGTTCTGCGGCTGCATGCCGGGGGATTGTCGAAGCGGCGGATCGCCGCCAGTCTCAACGTCGGCCGCACGTCGGTCGGCGCGTATGTCAACGGCGCGGCCCGGGCCGGTCTGAACTGGCCGCTGCCGGAGGATCTATCGGACGAAGATCTGGAACGGCTGTTGTACCCAGGCTCGGTGGCGGTTTCCCGCGATCTCCGGCCGCTGCCCAACTGGCCGGTCCTGCATCGCGAGCTGCGCCGGCCCGGCGTGACCCTGTCGCTGTTATGGGAGGAGTACCGCGCCGTGCATCCGACGGGTTACGGCTACAGCCGGTTTTGCGGGCTCTACCGGGCCTGGAAGGGGGGACTCAGCCCGACCATGCGGCAGAACCATGTCGCCGGCGAGAAGATGTTCGTCGATTACGCCGGCGCCACCCTCGAAGTGATCGATGGCCTCACTGGCGAGGTCCAGAGCGCCCAGATCTTCGTCGCCACCCTGGGCGCTTCCTCGTATACCTATGCCGAGGCCACCTGGACCCAGACACTGCCCGACTGGATCGGTTCCCACACCCGCGCCTTCGGCTACTTCGGCGGCATACCCCGGCAGGTGGTGCCGGACAATCTCAAGTCAGCGGTCGTCAAGGCCTGCCTGTACGATCCGGAGGTCAACCGCACCTATGCTGACATGGCTGTCCATTACGATACCGCCATCGTGCCGGCGCGGCCCTACAGGCCTCGCGACAAGGCCAAAGTCGAGGTCAGCGTCCAGGTGGTTGAGCGGTGGATCCTGGCCCGGCTCAGGAACCGTCGTTTCTTCTCCCTGGCCGAGGCGAACCAGGCCATCCGTGAACTGCTGGAAGAGTTAAACGGACGGGTAACCAAGCACCTGGGCGCATCCCGCCGACAACTGTTCGAGGCGCTGGATGGCCCGGCTCTAAAACCGCTGCCCGCGCAAGCATACGAATACGCCGAATGGAAGCGCCGCCGCGCCGGCCTGGATTACCATGTGGAGGTCGCTAAACATTACTATTCAGTGCCCCACGCACTGGCAAAGCAAAAGCTCTGGGCCCGCATCACCGACCGCACCATTGAGGTCTTCAGTAAAGACAGGCGGGTGGCGGCCCACATGCGCGGCCCTTCCAACCGCCGCCATACCACCGTGGACGAACACATGCCGTCCGCCCACCGCCGTTACGCCAACTGGACCCTCGAACGCATCCACCGCGATGCCACCGCCAACGGCCCCAATACCGGGATCCTGATCGACCTCATCCTGCGCAACCGACCCCATCCCGAACAGGGCTTCCGCTCCTGCATCGGCATCCTCCGCCTGGCCAGGAGCCACGGCGAGGAACGATTGGAGGCTGCCTGCGAGAGGGCGCTCGAGATCGGCGCGCTGTCCTATTCCTCCCTCGCATCGATCCTGAAGAACAACCTCGATCACCGCAAACCAGACAAGTCATCCGAACCGACCACCCCGGCGATCAAGCACGGCAATATCCGTGGCCCGCAATACTTCCAATAGCCAGAAAAAAGGAAAGATCATGTTGCAACACCCCACCCTCGACCAACTCAGGCACCTCAAACTGCACGGCATGGCCCGTGCCTTCGACGATTTGCGCGACAATGCCCAGGCCGGCGAACTGGATCATGCCCAGTGGTTGGCACTCCTCCTTGACCGCGAAGAGGCCGAGCGCGATGACCGCCGACTGACCTACCGCCTGCGTAATGCCAGACTGCGCCACGCGGAGGCCGCGATCGAGGATGTCGATTACCGCAGCCCCCGGCGCCTTGATAAAGTCCTGTTCCAACAGCTGGCGCGGGGGCAATGGATCACAAGCAAGCAGAACCTGATCATCACCGGCCCTTGCGG